>JAGVGV010000193.1 GCA_020056895.1 Deltaproteobacteria bacterium | reverse complement strand
GGGCGTCCGCCGTGGTGTGCGGCCTGGCGGTGGTCTGGCTGATCAACCTTTACAATTTCATGGACGGCATCGACGGCCTGGCCGGCGGTGAGGCCGTGAGCGTGGCTCTGACCGCGCTGATTTTATTGGCCGGGAAAGGCCGGAGCGACTTGGCCGCCGGAGCCGGCTTGGCGGGCGCATCGGCCCTGGGGTTTCTGTTTTGGAACTGGCCGCCGGCCAAGATTTTCATGGGCGACGTGGGCAGCGGCTTCCTGGGCGTGATCCTGGCCGGTCTGGCCCTGGCTTCGGCCTTTGAACCCGGCCCCTGGCCCGTGGTTTGGTTGATTCTTTTGGCTCTGTTCGGCGTGGACGCGACCGTGACTCTGGCCCGCCGCCTGGCCCGGAAGGCCCGAGTGTATCAGGCGCACCGTGAACACGCGTACCAACATGCCGCCCGGCGTTGGGGCCACCGCCGGGTTTCGATGGCCGCCCTGGCCGTCAATCTTGGCTATTTGTTTCCGTTGGCCTGGATTTCCCTCCACTACCCGGCTTGGGCGCTCGATGCCCTGGCCGCGGCCTGGCTTCCGCTTATCGGTCTGGCTCTTGTTCTTGGGGCCGGCCGGCCTGAATCTTCCCAGTAAAAATCCAAATTATTTTGCATTGATAAAAAAGGGCATGATCCCCTCGGTGGCCCGCGGCGGGGCATCGCGGCGGCCTGTTGGGTCCGTCGGCCAAGGAAACCGGCCGCCGGGATCGCTCCTTCCCTCTGGCGGCACGCCTCTTCATCCTGTACAGTGATACCCAAACCCCGGGGCGGCGAGCCCCGACAAGGGGGAGGGTATGAGCTTATTCTCTCGTATTTTGGGGTTGTCACGAACCGCACGGCCGGCGGCCCCTGACTGCTGGCGGCTGGATGGAGCCGAAATCCGGTTGGACCTTGGACGGGCGGCAGAATTGAAGGCCCCCGGTACGGCCCTTCGGTTGGAAGGGCCCGGCCTGGCCACCCGGGTTCTGGTAGTCCACGACGCCGGGGATCGTTTTTACGCCCTGGTCAACCGGTGCGCTCATTTCGGCCGGCGGCTCGATCTTTTGGAGTCCGGCGAACTGATGTGCTGTTCGGTCAACCGGTCCCGGTTCGATCTGGAGGGCCGCAAGCTGTCCGGCCCGGCCAAAGGGGACGCCCAATCTTTACCCGTGGTTCGGGAAGGGGATATCCTTCGGGTGGACCTGGCCGCCTTGGCCGGAAAATGAGGCCCGCCATGGAATGCCGGTACCAGGAACGGTTCGAAACCGTGGTGGATCGGATCAGCACGGTGGTCCTGGGCAAGCAGCCCCAGATCCGCCTGGCGTTGACCTGTCTGTTCGCCGGCGGGCATCTGTTGATCGAAGACATCCCCGGTATCGGCAAAACCACTCTGGCCAGCAGCCTGGCCAGGGTATTGGGTCTGGGGTTCCGCCGGGTCCAGTTCACCAGCGATCTTTTGCCGGGCGACGTATTGGGCGTTTCGGTGTTCGAACAAAAAACCGCCGCCTTCGTCTTTCATCCCGGCCCGGTGTTCACGCAGGTGCTTTTGGCGGACGAAATCAACCGGGCCACGCCCAAAACCCAGAGCGCCCTATTGGAAGCCATGGAGGAACGCCAGGTCACGGTGGAAGGGCAAACCCGGCCGCTGCCCCGGCCTTTTTTCGTCATCGCCACCCAGAATCCCATCGAACAGTCCGGCACTTTTCCCCTGCCGGATTCCCAGATGGACCGCTTTCTCATTCGGGTCGATTTGGGATACCCGGACCGGGCTTCGGAACGGTTTCTGCTGGAACTGGGGGAAACGAAAAGCCACCTGATGCGGTTGGAAACGCTGCTCGAGCCCGAAGAGATCGGCGCGGTCCAAGCCGCCGCCGCCCGAGTTCACGCCGCGCCGGCGCTGGTGGAATACGTGCTGAACCTGCTGGAATTCACCAGGAACTCTCCTGAGTTCCAGGTGGGGCTTTCGCCTAGGGCCGGATTGGCGCTATTGGCCGCGGCCCGTACCTGGGCCTTTTTGTGCGGCCGGGATCACGCCCTGCCCGAAGACGTTCAGGCCGTGCTGCCGTACGTGGTCAGCCACCGGTTACGGAAAGCCAAGGATTTTCGGGAACTCACCGCCGACGAAGCGGCTTCGCTTCTGGCCCGGGTCCCCTTGCCCTGACCATGACCTCCCGGCCCTCCTTCGGTTCTTTTTTTCTCCGCCGTTTGCCGGCCTGGCTGGACCGGCGAAGCGGGCGGCCCCGCGTGTACATCCTCCCCACCCGGCCCGGCTGGCTGTTCATGCTCTCCCTGGCCGGGCTGCTTGTCGGCGCGGTCAATTACAACAATAACCTGGCTTTTATGCTTACCTTCCTGTTGGGGTCCGTTCTGTTCGTGGCCCTTCACCAGACTCATGGCCAGTTGGCGGGGTTAAGCGCGGGACCGGTCCGGGCGGAACCGGTCTTCGCCGGCGAAACCGCCTGGTTCGAACTGGCTCTGGATTTGGGTGGAAAGGAGAGGCCGGTCGTGACGTTCCGCATCGAGGGCGGCGGCGAAACGATCGTGAACCTGGCTCCGGACGACCGGAACCCGGTCCGGTTGCCGCTGCCGGCGACCCGCCGAGGCGTTCTTCGTCCATCGGCCGTCGAATTTTCCTCCACCTTTCCTTTGGGGCTTTTCCGAGCCTGGACCCGGATTCCCCTTGCCGCCGAGGGTTTGGTCTACCCCCACCCCGTTCCCGGCCCCGGCCTGCCGTCCGCCGCTTTTTCCGGCCAGGGGCAGGGAGCATCAGGCGGTCGGGGCGTGGATGATTTCAAGGGCATCCGAGGCTACATTCCCGGGGACAGCCCGAAAAGGATCGCCTGGAAAGCGTCCAGCCGAGGCGGGCGCATGTTCACCAAGGAATTCGAAGGCCAGGCGGGAATCAGCCCCGAACTGGATTTCCACCAAGTGGAGGGAACGGACGCCGAGTACAAACTGTCCCGGTTGACATACCTGCTGCTCCAGGCCTGGGCGTCCGGCGGGTCGTTCGGGTTGAAACTGCCCGGCCGCGTGATCGAACCCGGCCAGGGACGGGCGCATCGGGACCGGTGCCTCGAGGCCCTGGCTCGGTTTGGGGAATGATTGATATGGACCCATCGGCGCCCTTCGACAAACGGCCGGATCTGCCCCTCTTGTTGGCCGTGGCCCTGGGGCCTCACGTGACCTGGCTGCCCGGGTGGATCACGGTTTGGTGCCTGGGCTTGTGGGGTTTCGTCCTGCTGGCCGCCCACCGGGGTTATCGGCCGCCGGGACGAGCGCTCCGGTTGATTCTGGCCGGAGCCGGCCTGGCGGGCGTTGGTCTGACCTATGGGCATTTGCGGGGGATGGACGCCGGGGTGTCCATGCTGGCGGTTCTTCTGGGCGTCAAGCCCCTGGAAATAACCAATATCCGGGACCGGATGGTCACCCTGTTTCTGGCCTATTTTCTGGTCCTTTCCAACCTTTTGGAAGATACCGGCCTGGGGATGACCCTGTACCTGGCGGCGGCCGTGCTCTGGTCCCTGGCGGTCATGATCCGGATGAACCACCCGGACCTGACCTTGGTCCCGGCCTTGAAGCGGGCCGGCCGAATGCTGGTTCTGGCCGTGCCGCTCACCGCCGCCCTGTTCGTTCTTTTTCCCCGCCTGCCGGGCGGGCTGTTCCGCCTGCCCGATCCGGCCGTCCGAGTGATCGGCTTTGGCGAAGTGGTGGCTCCGGGCGACGTGGGCCGGTTGGTGCAAAGCGGTGAAACCGCGTTTCGAGCCGAATTCGAAGGCCCCCCGCCGCCCTTTGAAACCCTGTATTGGCGGGGTTTGGTGCTTTGGCAGTACGATGGCCGGGCCTGGCGGAGGAGCCCCGTTCCCGGTCCGGGCGCCGAACCAATCCGAAAGGAGGCCATCCACCGGTACACCATCACCCTGGAACCCCACCACCGGCCCTGGTTGTTCGGCCTGGACCGGGCTTTGGGGCCGCCTCCGGGCGCGTCGTACGCCGGGGACCATGGTTTGGTTTCCGCTAGGGATGTTCATAACCAAATCCGGTACACGTTGACTTCGGCTCTGGAGTACCGGACCGGTCCGTTGAAAGGATGGGAGCGGCGGTGGGGCTTGGGATTGCCGAAGGAAGGCAACCCCCGGGCCCGGGACCTGGCGGCTTCCTGGGTCGCGGACGGCCGGAGCCCGGCCGGGATGGTCCAGGCCGCTTTGGATTATTTCCGGAACCAGCCCTTTTTTTATACTCTGGACCCGCCCGCCTTGGGACCGGACGGGGTGGATGATTTTCTATTTACCGTCCGTCGGGGATACTGCGAACACTATGCGTCGGCCTTCGCTTTTCTGATGCGGTCGGCCGGAGTGCCGGCTCGGGTGGTGGTGGGGTACCTGGGGGGCGAACGAAACCCGAGCGGCGGCTATTTCATCGTCCGTCAGGCCGA
Organism: Deltaproteobacteria bacterium; assembly: GCA_020056895.1. Taxonomy (GTDB): domain Bacteria; phylum Desulfobacterota; class Desulfarculia; order Adiutricales; family JAGVGV01; genus JAGVGV01. Next base: position 7,080 of record JAGVGV010000193.1, on the reverse strand, counting down.
TGCTCATGCCTGGGTGGAAGTGGCCGTCAATGATGAGGGCTGGATGCGCGTGGACCCCACGGCGGCGGTGGCGCCTCAGCGGGTGCTCCGAGGCGTTGAAGCGGCCGTGGATGAAGCGCCCTGGCGAGGGTTTTGGACCGAACGCCGGCTGGGGTGGGTCTATCCCTACTGGCTTCAGGCCCGCTGGAACTGGGACCGCCTGGGCCTTTTTTGGACCCGGACCGTATTGGATTACACGTACGAACGGCAACGGTCCTGGCTGGCCCGAATGGGCCTGAAAACCGGGACCCTGGCCGACACCATGAAAAACCTGGTGGTGGGGCTGGCGATTCTGGGAGTTACCGTGGCGGCCTTGACCGCCTTGATCGCTTTACGCCGCCGCTCTCCTCGTCAGGACCCGGTTCGTGAACAGTACGACCGGTTCGCTCGCCACGCCGCCCGGTTGGGACCCGCCCGGCCCCCGGCTCAGGGCCCCCGGGACTACCTCTCCGCCTTCTCCCGGGCTCGGCCGGACCTGGCCCCCCTGGCCCGGGATATCACCGATACCTATATCCGGCTAAGGTACTCCCCCCACGGCCAGCCGTCCGATCGGAAACGCCTGTCCCGCCTGGTGCGGACCTTTGGGCGTATCCGGCGGTAAAAGGCGGCGGCGAGAGAGGCCTGGGACGGGGGAGGAAAAAAGAAGGGAACGGGATCGGATCGTTGAAACTCCCGGCGTCAAGCCGCGAGGAATGCGCTCGTGCTCGTGTATACCGTGCCGGAGCATGTCTCCTTGCTCCTGGACGGCGTTTCGGTCTCATTTCTCGGGTGGAGCGGCGGAAACCGTCGTGGTGGATGATCCACCGGCCAGGGTCCGGCGGACGGTTTCCAGAAGCACTTCTTCTCGGAAAGGTTTAACGATCACTCCTTTGGCTCCGGCGTCCAGGGCCGGTTGGACCATCCGTTCCGCCACATACCCCGTGGCGATGATCACCTTGAGGTCCGGAGACCGGTCCAGAAGGCTTTTCAGGCATTTATGCCCGCCCATGCCCGGCATGCCCAGGTCGAGCATCACCAGGTCCAGGTCCGGCCGGTTTTTCTGAATTACCAGCGCTTCCTCGCCGCTTTCCGCCGTCAGCACTTGGTATCCGGCCTCTTCCAGCATCATCCGGGCAATGTTCCGGAGCGCCGGTTCATCATCCACCACGAGGATGGTTTCTCCAGCCCCCTGGATGGCCGCCGGCGGCCGGGGTCGTTCACCGGCGGCTGGCGCCGGAATCGAACCGGATCGTTCCGGCCGGGCGGTCCGAGCCTGAGTTTCATCGCCGGGCCACCAAAGGGTGAACCGGGTCCCCTGGCCGGGTTCGCTGTCGCAATCGATAAAGCCGCCATGCGCCTTAACGATGCCATACGCCGTGGACAGCCCCAACCCCGTACCTTCCCCCGCCCTTTTGGTGGTGAAAAAGGGTTCGAACACCCGTTCCCTTGTGGCGGCGTCCATCCCATGGCCGGTATCGGTCACTTTGAGCCGCACCCACCGGCCGGGTTTCATCCCCGGCCGCCCATCGACGGAATCGGGTTCGATCGAAACGGTTTCGGTTTCTATGGTTATCCGCCCGCCTTCGGGCATGGCATCCCGGGCGTTGGTGACCAGGTTCACCACCACCTGTTCAAGCTGGTTGGGATCGGCCAGAATCGCCGTGGATTCTTCCGTCAGCCGGGTTTCGATCATCACGTCCCGGGGGATGGTCCGTTCCAAAAGCTGCGCCGTTTGTCGGATTTCCTTGTTCAGGTCCACCGGCATCAGCCGGGGCTCCCCCTTGCGGCTGAAATTCAAAAGCCTCCGGGCCAGTTCGGAAGCCCTCCGGACGGCCCGGTCCATCTGCCCTAAATAATTCAGACCGTCGTCCCCCACCTGGCCCCGCCGCTGCAGCAACTGGATATAGCCGGAGATGGCCTGGAGCAGGTTGTTGAAATCATGGGCGATACCGCTGGTGAGCGTTCCCACGGCCTCCATTTTCTGGGATTGATAAAGCTGCCCCTCCAGCCGCCTTAACTCTTCCTCTTTTTCGACGTGCCGGGAAATGTCTTCGGACATGATCAGCCAGTGGCCGTCTCCCAACAGAACGGCGGTGAACCGGGCGGGATGGATGGAACCATCCCGGCCGCGAACGGGGAAGGCGAGGGTGTGGGTGTGACCGGTTTGGGCGGTCCGCAGGATCTGGTGCCATTCGGTTTCCACTCGAAAGCGTTCGTTTTCGTCGGGCAGGGCCAGGCGGAACCATGCGGTCAAGTTGGGGATGTCTTCGAGATCGCAGTTGAAAATCCGGGTGAACCGGCGGTTGAGATACAAGGTCCGGCCGTCGGCGTCCAGAAGGGTAACGCCCAAGGGGGCCTCTTCGAGCAGCGTTTGAAAACCCTCCTTTTCCTTGCGAAGGGTTTCTTCGGCCCGCCGTCCGTGAATCCCCACGGCGATCCGATCGGCGGCGGCGGCCAGGGCGGCGGTGGCGGCGCCGGGAAATTCACCCCGGTGGATCAGAGCCGCGCCTCCGATCCGGGCGCCATCGACCACCAAAACCTGGGCCAGGACGGAAAAAGACGGGCTGGTTGGAGTTCCCAAAGCGGCGGCCAGGTCCGCGCCCATGGACCGGCCGGACAGAGCGAGCGTGGTCCGATCCCCCAAAAGCGGGGTCAGTTCCCGGACCACCCGTGAGGCTGGGGGGGGGAAGGCGTCTCCGTGAGGATCGGTCACCGTCCGGGCTTCCGCCACCAGGTCGGCCCCTATCTGCCCGGTCACCCAGATTACTCCGAAATCCACGGCCAAGTGGTTCACCAGCACCTGGGTGCATTGAGCCAGGGTTTGGTCCATGGGCCGTTCCATCGTGAGCAGCCGCCCGATTTCCCCGCCCACGGTGGAAATGGTCAACTGGCTCTGAAGCTGAGCCCGGCTTTCTTCAAGGTCTCTAGTCGCCCGGGCAATGCCGACCCGAAGCCGCCGGTTGATCCGGACCACCGCCAGCACGATCAAGGTGAACAGGCCGGCCAGGGCTCCCAGATACGCCCAGGGAATGGCCGCCGGGCCTCCGGCGCCGATCCATTTTTCCTGAACGGCCGCGATTTCCTTGGCGCCGACGGCGGTGAATCCCCGGTTGATCGTTTCAAGCAGCTTGGTGTTGCCTTTGCGAACGGCGGCGTGCACCCGGTTGGTGTACAAAGGGTCCAGGGCGCGGCGGAACTGCTCATCCGCGCCTTGCTTGGCCAGGTAAAAAAGAGCCACGGGGGTATCGGCCACGAACACGCGGACCTCACCCTGAATGGCCGCCCGGACCAGGGCTTCGTTCCCGTCGTACGCCGCGATGCCGTCTCCGGGCAGCCTTTGCCTCAGGTAGGTTTCGGCCGTATCTTCGCGGACCACGCCCACCCGGAAGCCCCGGAGGTCTTCCACGGTCCTCAGGCCGAAAATGGTCTGGTGGAAAAAAATGGTGGTTTCGATGGTCAGGTGGGGGTGGGTGAAATCGAAATCCGCCAGGCGTTCGGGGCTTTGGAAAATGCCGCCGACCACATCGGCTCGGCCTTCGCGGACTCTTTTCAGGGCTTCGGCCCATTTAAGGCATTGATAGTCAATGGAGAAGCCGGTTTTTTCGGACCAAAGCCGCCAGATATCCGGGAACACCCCCCGGCAGGCTCCGCCGGGCGCGGCCATTTCGAAGGGCGCGTAGCTTTCGTCGCCCACCACGTGGAGAACCTGGGGAGACTGGGCGAAAGCGGCGGCCCCGTGAACGAGTAAAAGGATCAAAAGGCCGATGGTCCAACGAACTGGGTTCATCCTTCTGGTTTTCCCGTCTTTTGGAGATTCGGGGCGCGGCCTGGAGCCCGATCCCGGTGGTTTCCGTTGCTTTTTTCGCGGTGATTACGGCCTTGTGACAAGTCACGCGTTAACTGGTGGCAGGCGTATCGCCGGATCACGGTCATGGCGGTCGCTTTTTTCCGACACTTGAAGCGTGACTTGTCACGAGCGGGCTTGGTGAAGAATCTCCGCCGCGATGTGATCCAGGGACAGGACTTTATCCACCGCCCCCCGTTTGATGGCTTCCGCCGGCATGCCGAAGACCACCGAACTGGCTTCGTCCTGGGCCAGGTTAAAGGCTCCGGCTTCCTTCATTTCCACCATTCCCCGGGCGCCATCGTCGCCCATGCCGGTCATGATGACCCCCACGGCGTTCCGTCCCGCGTACCGGGCGGTGGACCGAAACAAAACATCCACGGACGGACGGTGCCGGGAAACCAGGGGGCCGTCCTTGATTTCCACGAAATATCGGGCTCCGCTGCGCTTGAGCAGCATGTGCCGGTTGCCTGGCGCGATCAGCACCCGGCCTCGGAGCACCGTATCACCCGGTTCGGCTTCCTTGATCGTTACGGCGCACAACCCATCCAGCCGGCGGGCGAAGGCGGCGGTGAAATGTTCCGGCATATGCTGAACCACCACCATGCCGGGGGCGTCGGCGGGAAGCCCTTCGAGCAGCACCCGGAGGGCCTCGGTGCCGCCCGTGGAAGCGCCCACGGCCACCACCCGTTCCGTGGTTTCCACCATGGACCTTCCGGACGGCTTGGCCAGTATCACGTCGGCCGTCCGCTTGGGAGGGATCCGGTTGGGGGGAGCGATCCGGGATTTTTCGATCTTGACCTTGGCGGCGGCTTTCACCGCGTCCGTGATCAGGGTGCGGGATTCTTCCAAGTATTGGCGGGTGCCCAGCCGGGGTTTTTGAATCACGTCCACGGCCCCGTATTCGAGGGCCTTGAGGGCGGTTTCGGACCCGGGGCCGGCCAGGCTGGAACAGATGACCACTGGAATAGGGTGTTGCGACATGATTTTTTGGAGAAAGGTAATGCCGTCCATGAGCGGCATTTCCACATCCAGGGTGATCACGTCCGGGATCTCGTTTTCCATTTTTTTGGCCGCCGCGAAGGGGTCTCCGGCGGTTCCCATGATTTCGATCTGGGGGTCGGCTCCAAGCACTTCGGCCAGGGTCTGGCGGACCACGGCCGAATCGTCCACGATCAGGACTTTGATCTTGGAGGTCATGAAGCGTACCCCTTTGAAGGTCCAGGAGACCGGGGCTTCCAGACCCGGCCTTGCGCGAGAAGAACCGCTCTCAGTGATCTGTTCAGGCGGCCTCTTTCCGATAGATCATGGGCGCCACCGGCGCCACCGGAAGTCTCATCTGGTTCAGCGTTTCCGAATGGCCCATGAACAGGTGACCGCCTTCCGCCAGGTTGCGGCAGAGTTTGCCCAGGAGCACTTCCTGAGTGTCCCGATCGAAATAGATGATCACATTCCGGCAGAAAATGAGGTCCATCTTCTCCCGGAGGCTGAAATCGTCCATCAGGTTCAAATGCCGAAAGCGGACCCGGGCCCGGATTTCCGGAACCACGCGCACCAAGCCCCGTTTCGGTTCGCGGCCCTTCATGAAGTATTTATACCGCAGTTCCGCCGGAACATCCACGATCCGGTCTTCGGAATAGATGGCCCGGGCCGCATCCTTGATCACCCGCATGGAAACATCGGTGGCCAGGATGTTGTAATCGAGCTTCAGGCCGGGGTGCCGGCGGCCGAATTCCATCAGCACCATGGACAGGCTGTACGGTTCCTCGCCGGTCGAGCAACCGGCGCTCCAGGCCACCAGAGGCCGTCCGAGGCCCGTTCCCCGGCGGGTGACCATTTCGGGCAGAACCCGGCCGACCAGGTATTGGAACGCTTGGGGTTCCCTGAAAAAATCGGTCTTGTTGGTGCTGACCACCTCGATGAGGTGATACAGCTCCCGCTCCATGCCTTCGGGGCTGAAAAGATACTGGGCGTATTCATCGAAATTGGTAAGTCCCAGGCTCCTCAGCCGTTTCTGGAGCCTGGATTCGAGCATCACCTTTTTCCCCTGGGGCATCTTGATGCCCCAGGTGGACCGGATAAAGGCTCCGATCCTGGTAAAAACCTCTTCGTTCAGGCTGGGGTGAGCCATGCTTTGGGCCTTGCCGTGTTTGGGGGCGGCCTAGCGGACGGCCGATTCGTTTACGGGGGGCCGGAGAATGGCTTCGGCCTCCTGGACTATCGTCAGTTCCTCCACGGAGAATACTTTTTCGATATCCAGGATGATGATGAAATGGTCCTCTTTCCGGCCCATGCCCTTGATGAAATCGGTGCGAAGCCGCATGCCGATCCGGGGCGCGGGGCCCACCTGGTCCGGCTCCAGTTCGATGACCTCCTTGACCGAATCGGCCAGGGCGCCCAAAATGGTGGCTTCCTGGTCCACCGTCACTTCCACGATGACGATGCGGGTATCCACGGTTTTGGGCGTTTCGGGCCGGCCGAATTTTTTCCTTAAATCCACCACCGGCACCACGCTGCCCCGAAGGTTGATCACGCCCACCATGAACTCGGGGGACCCCGGCACCCGGGTGGGCGGCGTATAATCCAGCACTTCGCGGACTTGATCGATTTCGAGGGCGAAAACCTCTTCTTCCAATTTGAACGTGACGAACTTGGTAGGCTGGGTAATGATTCCCTGGCTCATGAGACTCTCCTTTTCAAGCTTCTCCCGGGGGGCGCCGGCGGCGTTCCCGGGAAAACGTAACGTGATCATCGGCCGATATCTGGTTTAGTACCGCTCGAAATCCTTGTCCAGATCGTCGCCGTCTTCTTCCGGTTCCCCCAGGGCCAAGGTGACGCCTTTTTTCTGGGGGGAAGCGGATTTCGGTTGTTCGGGGCCCGTCAGCCGCCGGGTGGCTCGGGCCATGGCCCGGCCGGTCCGGGCCGGCCCGGTTTTCTTTTCCCAATCCCGGCCGAAGCCCTGGGTCCGCGAGGATTCCTGGGGAATCTTGAAATAGGCCACCGACTGGAGCATCAGTTCGGACTGCCCGGCCAGTTCCTCGGCCGTGGCGGCCATCTCCTCGGACGCCTGGGCGTTTTGCTGGATCACGGTATCGAGCTGCTGGAGGGCGGAGTTGATCTGCTGGCTGCCGGTGTTCTGTTCGCTGCTGGCCGCGCTTATTTCCTGCACCAACTGAGCCGTATTTTGGATGTCGGGCACCAGGCGGGCAAGCAGTTCT
>JAGVGV010000480.1 GCA_020056895.1 Deltaproteobacteria bacterium | reverse complement strand
CGAATCGAACCGTTCCTCCGAAGTCCGCTCTCCGGCGGCCCCGGACTTGGCGCCGGACCCGGGACTGGTCAAGGCTCTGACCCAGGCCTTGGACCGCGAGAAAATTCCCTATCACCCGGGACTGGTCTGGACCACGGACGCGCCCTTCCGGGAGACCTGGGAAAAGGTCCGTCGATATGGCGGCCAGGGGGTGTTGGCGGTGGATATGGAAACCTCGGCGCTCATGGCCGCGGCCCGCTTTCGGAATCTGGCCTGGGCCGGGTTGATGGTGGTTTCGGATGAACTTTGGGGGCCTCAATGGCGGCCCGGGTTCAAATCGGCGGAACTGAACCAAGGCCTCGAACAGGCCGCGAGAATCATTTTAACGGTGTTGGATCATGAATGAAGCCCTGTTGGTTTTGGATATCGGCGGCGGTACTCAGGACATCCTGCTCCTGGAACCTGGCGGCCCCTTGGAAAACGCGGTTAAGCTGGTTCTGCCTTCGCCCACCGTTGTGGCCGCCCGGCGGATCCGGAAGGCGACCCAAGAGGGCCGGGCCCTGTTTTTGACCGGTCGGGTGATGGGCGGCGGCGCCGTTTCCACCGCCATCCGGAATCATCTGAAGGCGGGACTGATGGTATACAGCCAAAAAGAACCCGCCCTGACGATTCATGACGATCTGGGCAAGGTCGCCGGCTTGGGGGTGCGGCTGGTGGACCAGCCCCCCGAACCCGCCGCCCGGGTGGAACTGGGGGACCTGGACCTGGCGGCATTGGCCGCGGCCTTGGCCCCCTTCGAAGTTTCCCTGCCGGACCGGTTGGCCTTGGCCCTGCAGGATCATGGTTTTTCGCCTCACTTCAGCAACCGGCTGACTCGGTTCGCTCAGTGGCGCCGGTTTTTGGATGGGGGCGGAGACTTGGCCGGGCTGCTGTACCCCAGTGTCCCTCCCGAACTCACCCGGTGGGCCGCCGCCGCCCGAACCGCGCCCGGCGCCTGGTTCATGGATACGGCCGGAGCCGCCCTGCGGGGCGCGGTTCTGGATGATTGGGCGGCCGAACGGTTGGGGAACGGCCTGTTGGTGATCAACGCCGGCAACGAACACACGGTGGCCTTTTTGATCCGGAACCGAACGGTATTCGGCGTGTACGAGCACCATACATCGCTCCTGGATACCCAGCGGCTCCAGGACCACATGGCCCGCTTCGCCCGGGCCGGCCTGGATCACCAGGAAATTTTCGATCAATGGGGCCACGGAGTGGCGTACCGACCGGACGCGGCCCAAAGCGGCCCCTTTGGGGAGATCGTGGTGACCGGCCCCCGCCGCGCTTTGGCCCAGGCCCTGGGCCACCTGGCCGCGCCGTACGGGGAAATGATGCTTTCGGGCTGTTTCGGCTTGGTGGCCGCCGTCACGGAAATTCAAACCCAATCCCCCGCGTAACAAGGTTTTCTCAAACGGTGGGGGGGGAAACGGTTTCATGTTATATTAAAAAAGATATAAGCCCCGGTTCCGGTTTATGCCTTTCGGGAGGTCCGTTCCATGGCCCAACAGATGTTGGTGATCACCGAATCCCGTTTCATGAGGCGGGTCATCCAAAACTACACCATGGCCGAAATGGGCGAATTCGTGGTCCATACCGCGGGCTCTTCCACCGAAGGCCGCCGGATGATCGAGACCATGGTGTTCGATGTGATCATTTCCGCTTTGGAACTGGCGGGGTCGGACGGCATTAAGCTGCGGGACTGGGCCGCGAACAACGAAGCCAACCGGCATACCCCCTTCATTTTGATGACCTCCACCAAAACGCAGGCCCAAAAGGAGCGGCTGGCTCACCACAAGGTCCGCCATCACCTTTTCGCGCCTTTTACCAAGGACGAATTCGCCCGCATCATCGCCTATGCCGTCAACGACCGCGAAAAACGGCTCTGCCCCCGGTACCGCGTTCGGGGAACCGCGGCGGTGCTTCATTTCGGGGACCGGGAAGTTCCGGCCCGGGTGGTCAACCTGAGCAAGTGCGGCGTATTGGTGGAACAGGCTTGCTCGGGCCGGTACAGCGAATGCCTGGAAGACGCCCGGATCGACCTGATGTTCGCCTCGGAATACGGCGGCGGAAGGGTATCGGGCCTGATGACCACCGTCCGCCGAGTGGATGTGGTCACCTGGCAGGAAGACCTGGGGCCGGAATTGGTCCGGTCGGCCCGGCGTTTCGTCCACCCGTCCGAAGAAATGAAAAAGGCCATCCAGTCCGTTCTGGATCAGGTGGGCCAGGAACTCCTGGTTTATGAAGACCAGATCGACGAACCGTTTTGACGCCAGGTGGCGTTCAAAAGGGTGTTTACGATACTTTTGTGTTCCGTCGCAGCGGCGAGGCACGCCTTGCCCGCCTTATATAAAATGGCGGGCAGGGGCGGGGCATGCCACGCCCCTACGGTTGGGACAAAAGTCGTTTTGGTATTCATTTGAATGCAATGTGGTATAACCAGAGGGACCTTTTTCCGAATCCGCTCTGGCTTCGGATATAAAGGGAACCCCCGGCCGGCCTCGATGGCCCCATGAACCCCTCGCTTCTTTGGAGGTTGGTGTCATGCGTTTTTCCCCCGCCCGTTTCGTCCTGGTGATTTTGGTTTCCCTTTTTTGCGTAGGTGTTCTTTCCGTCGGAGCCTGCGCCCGGGAATCCGGCCTTCCCCCGGCTCTGGCCCCTTGGGCTCCTTGGGTGCTGAAAGGGTACGAAGACCGGGCCTGCCCAACGCCCTATTCAGGCGGGGATGAACGTTTGTGCGCCTGGCCCACGGGGTTGGTCCTGGACGTGGGGCCGGAAGGCGGCCGGTTCGAACAGACCTACCAGGTCTGGGCCGAAACCGAAGCCTTTCTGCCCGGCGGCCCGGGGGTTTGGCCCGAAGAGGTACAGGTGGATGGCGGCCGGGTTCCCGTCACCAGCCGCGACGGCGTGCCCCAAGTCCGGCTCGAACCCGGCGAGCACAAAATTCAGGGCCGTTTCACCTGGGCGGAAATGCCGGAAATGATCCAGGCGCCGCCTCGAAGCGCCTTGATTCAACTGACCCTGGCGGGCCGGCCGGTGGAATTTCCCGTGGTGGACGCCGAAGGCCGGCTGTGGCTGCAAAAAAGGGTCGAAGCCGCCGGCGAGGAAGACCGGCTGGAAGTCCGCCTCTTCCGGTTCATCGACGACCAGATTCCCATGCGGGTGACCAACCTGGTCAAGCTCGACGTTTCGGGCCGCGTACGCGAAGTGACGCTGGATGGCTTGCTGCTGCCCGGGTCCCGGCCCCTTAGCCTCGATTCACCTCTCCCAGCCCGGCTCGAAGAACAGGGCCTCCTGAAGGTCCAGGTTCGGCCCGGCCGCTGGGATATCCGGATCGGGACCCGGTTTGAAGGCCCGGTGAACCAGATCGGTCCGGCGCCGGCGCCCTTCGGCCCGGAAACCTGGGCGTTCAAGGCCGCTAATGAACTGCGCATGGTCCGGGTGACCGGGGCATCCTCGGTGGACCCCGGCCAGACCGAACTGCCGGACGGTTGGAAGGAATTCCCGGCCTATATCGTGGCGCCGGGGGAAACGCTGGCCTTCGAGGAAATCCGGCGGGGAGACCCCGACCCGGCGCCGGACCGGATCCACCTGGAACGGGATTGGTGGCTGGATTTCAACGGCGCCGGGTACACGCTACGGGACCGGATTACGGGCGCCATGAGCCGTCAGTGGTATCTGGCCATGAATCCTCCGGCCGTCCTGGGACGGGTATCGGTCAGCGGCGAAGACCAATTGATCACGAAACACGGACCGGAAAACAAGCCTGGCGTCGAGCTCCGGCTGGGCCGGTTGAATCTGGCGGCCGAATCGCGGTTTGAGGCCGGAATCGCCCAGGCGCCGGCCGTGGGATGGGATCACGATTTCGAATCCGTGGCCGCCCGGCTCCATCTGCCTCCGGGGTGGCGGCTCTTGACCGCTTCGGGCGTGGATGTCTTGCCCGGCACGTGGTTTGAACGCTGGACTCTTTTGGACCTTTTTCTCGTGTTGATCATCAGCCTGGCCGTGTTCAAACTCACGTCCTGGAAGTGGGGGCTGCTGGCTCTGGTCACCGTGGGGCTTTGCTACCACGAACCCGCCGCGCCCCGAGGCGTGTACATCGCCCTGCTCATTTCCCTGGGGTTGCTCCGCGTTCTTCCGCCAGGATAGCTCCGCCGGGTGGTCGGGCTTTGGCGGATATTGGCCATCGCGGCGCTTCTGGTCATTTCCATTCCCTTCGCCGTCCATCAGGTTCGCGTGGCCTTGTACCCGCAGCTCGAAAACCAGGAACCGTGGGATTCGTTCCAGTTTCCCGGAGGGGGCATGGCCCGGTACGAGATGAGTGTGCCCATGGAAGAAGATGAATCCACGGGGGAAGCCCAGTACGATGAAGCCCCCGCCGCGCCCGCGCCCAAACCCAGTTGGAGTTCCAAGGCCAAAATGCGAAAGGACGGCAAGGAACGGATTCAACAGGCCCTGGACGCGGAAGCCAAGGCCCAAAAACCGTATGCCCTGGCCCAGGACCCCAACGCCCAGATCCAGACCGGACCGGGGCTGCCCACCTGGAAATGGCGGACCTTGGACATGAAATGGAACGGACCGGTGGACCGGGGCCAAACCATCCGGCTGTACCTGGTGTCGCCTACCCAGAATTCCATATT
>JAGVGV010000599.1 GCA_020056895.1 Deltaproteobacteria bacterium | reverse complement strand
TTCGGTCGGATCACGTTCGCCGGTCCTTGAACCCAACCGCGAATCTCCAAAACACACCGGCCGCCCGAACGGACCTTCGTCCGGCTCGGGCGGCGGCCTTTTTATCTCGGATTTCCTTGAAAACGCCCTCGGACCGGCGGCCTGATTGGTGGACGGGTGCGCCCGGCGGTTGGGCGCGGCTTGGCCGCCGGAATCGGAACGGATTCAAGGCCGTGTTTTTGGGGCTTTACAGGCGGGTCGGGATTTGGTTTGATGAAATCGACCCGGAGAACAAGCATCAAACCCCCCGGAAAAAACGCCCAAGCGGGCCAGAACCTCGGATCGGCGAGGTGGGGGGCTTAAGGAAGGTCATGAGAATCCGCCGTCTTTTGTTGGTGGTGTTCCTGCCGCTGTGCCTGATTCCAACGGCGGTGGCCGGGTTGATCGGGCTAACGGGCCTGGGCGCCATCCGTTCGGAAACGGACCGGATTTCTTCCAACATCCATCAGTTGGGCGCGGCCACGACTCATTCCATTGAAGAGATTGAAGTCGGTGTGGCCGAAAACCTGCAGGCCGACTACGCGTACCTGGCCGATCAGATGAGCCGGGGGTTGGACGAGCGTTTCCGGAACCTGGTCCGCATCACCGAAACGGCGGCCGCTTCACCGATCATCGAATCGTTCCTTCATACCCCCAACGCCCGGCTGGAACTGGCCGACCGCCAGCTAAGCCCTTTTTTCCAGGAAAACATCGACAACCACGGCCTGGCCGAGATCAGCCTCATGACTCCGACCGGCCGGGAATTGCTTCGGCGGGCCGCGGATTTCGTGCCGCCGGGCGGCAACCCGGTGTTCGACCGGGAGCCTTTGCCCAACCGGAAGGATGACGAATCCACATCGCCCTGGTTTTTTCAACGATCTCCGGAAAGCCTCGACCGGTTGACCGTTACCGCCCATTTTTCCGATGATTTTCCCGTCCCCGAACCCGTTTTGTCCCTGTTGATGCCCCTGAAGTATAAAGCCGGGCATTATTCCCCCATTTACGGCGATACCGAAGGGTACTTACGGCTGGTGGTGACCATTCGCAAATTCTTGGAACCCTTGATCCCCTCCGACCCCGGGTTCGACGGCCGATTCATCCTGACCGACGATCAGGGCGCCATTCTGGCTCACCCCGACCCCAGCCGCATTGGCCAGCCCCTTCAAAACCATCAGGATCACACTCAGGATTATTACGACATCCCCCGGCGGCTCCTGGGGGGCCGGATGACGCTCATCGTCCTGGCGTCGAAAGCCCGGGTTCGGGACGCCACGCTGCCGCCCCGCCGTTTGGCCGAAGCCGTGGCCGCCTGGACCGACCAGACCGGCCGATTGTCGCGGGATGTGTACCAAAGGCTCCGGGATACTGGCCAGTACCTCTTGATTTCCACGCTGTTGACCCTGGCCGTGCTTACCGGCATCGTTCTGACCGTGGCCCGCCGGATCAGCCGCCCCATCGGCCGGCTTTCCGTTTTGGCCCGGACCATCGCCAACGGGCAGCTCGAAGCCGAACCCCGCATCGAAGAAGGCGCCGGCCTCGAGATCGTGCAGTTGGCCAACGACCTGGACGTAATGCGGCGGGCCTTGAAAGACCAGATCCACAACCTGGACCGGAAGGTGGCCGACCGCACCAGGAAGCTCGATGAAGCCAAAAAAACCGCCGAAGCCGCCAACCGGGCCAAAAGCGAATTCCTGGCCAACATCAGCCACGAAATCCGCACCCCGCTCAACGCCATCATCGGCACCGGCGATCTGTTGGCCGAATCGGGCCTGGATGAAACCCGCCGGGGTTATCTGAACATCATGCGTCATTCCGGCGAACATCTTTTAAGCCTGATCAACGGCGTGTTGGACCTGGCCAAGATCGAATCGGGCCAATTGGAACTGGACCACAAGGCCTTCGATCTGGTGGACGAAGTGGAAAAAGCCGTTCAGGCCTTTACTCTTTTGGCCGAAGAGAAAGAACTGGACCTTGGTATTCGGTTCGCTCCCGGCCTGCCCTCCATTGCGTGGGGCGATCCCATGCGGCTCCGGCAGATTCTGGTGAACCTGATCGGCAATGCCGTCAAGTTCACGGACAAGGGGTTGGTGGTGATCGAAGTCCGGCCGGATCCGGAAGGTCAAGACTCCAGGCGGATCTGGTTCCAGGTGCGGGATACCGGCATTGGCATCCCGCCCGAAAAACATCATCTGGTTTTCGAACGGTTCACTCAGGCCGATTCATCCACCACCCGCCAGTATGGGGGGTCCGGACTGGGCCTGACCATTTCCCAACGGCTGGTTCAGTTGATGAACGGACGGATCTGGTTGGACAGTTCGTCGGGGAAGGGGTCCGTTTTTCATTTCGTGGTCTCCCTGAAACCGGACGAAACCGCCCGGCCCTTGGGCGGCCGTTGGGAATGCGATCTGGAAGGGGTTCAGGTAATGATGAAGGAACCCCGTCCCTGGCTTCGGGACGGCCTGATGGAAACCTTTCAAGCCTGGGGCGCGGCGGTCGCTTTGGCCGGCAATGGTCCGGGCCCCGTTTCCTTTCCGGAGGCCGGTTCCGGTCTGGAAGGCCCGGCGGCCCGGTTGGCGGTTCTTGGGTCCGGGACCCAGGATCGGAACCAAGGGCCGTTCCAGCCCTGGGTTCCCGAAGGGGCGGCCGTTTTGTGGATCAAAGGCCCTCGGGATCCATGGCCGCCAGCCGGAGACAATGGGTCCCAACGGTCCCAGATCCTTTCCCTGCCCATCCTCCGGAGGAATCTGATCCAGCGCCTGGAAACGGCTTTGGGCCGCCGGCCGGAGGAAGCGCCTGGGGGAACGGATGGAGCGGGGCTTCTCCCGGCTCCCCATATCCGGCCGGTCCGGGTTCTGCTGGCCGAAGACAACCGGAGCAACCGTTTGATCGTGGACCTGTTTTTAAAGGATACCCCCTTCGTGCTCCAAACCGTGGAAAACGGTCTGGCGGCGGTCGAGGGGCATCAGGCGGCCCCCTTTGACATCCTGTTGATGGATATGCAGATGCCGGTCATGGACGGTTTGGAAGTCGTGAGCGCCATCCGCCGCTGGGAAGCCCAGACCGGGAGGACCCGGGCGCCCATCGTGGCCCTGACGGCTCATTCCATCAAGGAAGACCTGGACGAATGCCTGCGTATGGGCTGCGATGAATTCCTGGTCAAACCCATCCACAAGGATACGCTGATGGCCGTTTTACGAAAATATGCGCCCGAACCGGACCATTCCTTGGCGTTTCCCAAGCCAACCGGACCCGAACCGGCCCCCGAGCCGGCGCCTCCGGACCTTCCCCAAGTACGGGTGGCCTTGTTTCTGAAAGACCTGATGCCGTCCTTTTTCGAGGATTCCTGGTCGGACCTCGAAACGATGCGTCAGGCCCTGAAGACCAGGGACATGGAAACCCTTCGGCGTTTGGGACACAATGCCAAGGGCGCGGCCCGGGGGTACGGGTTCATGGAATTGGGGGAGATGGGGCGGTTGATCGAAGAAGCGGCCCGGGACGGAAACAGCGGAGAGATCGGCCGCCGGCTCGACGCCATGGCCTGGTTTCTGGAAAACGTTCAGGTGGAGTATATATGAACGATCAGGAAAGCCCCCTCCCGGTGGCGCCCGCGGCGGAACCGGAGCGTCCCCAGATAACGCTCATCGTGGATGATTCCGCCCGGCAGCGACGGCTGTACGCCCAGTTCATCGAACGGGGCGGGCTGGGCAAGGCCGTGGAAGTGGAATCCGCCGTGGATGCCTTCCGCCTGCTGGGGCTGGACATGCCGGACATGATTCCCGAAGTGGACCTGATCATCATGGACGTGATGATG
>JAGVGV010000652.1 GCA_020056895.1 Deltaproteobacteria bacterium | reverse complement strand
GCGGCCGCCGGCGGCGCCCGAGCCGATGATCACAACGTCATGCACGCGCTCATCCCGTTGGGTGAAGTGGGCTGGTTACCCTTCTTGAGGGTTCAGCCGGCTGTAGGTGAGAATCAGTTCCCGGAAACTGGCGGGATAGGTTCCCATTTTTTTCAACAGGACCGGCAACAGCTTTTTCTGAAGGATTTCCTCGATATTCTGCCCGCCCCCTCCCAGGAGCTTCAGGTATTCGTCCAGAAAGGAAAGGTGGAGATCTTCCGGTTTTCGTCCTTTGAGCAGATCGTAAAAGATTTGGGCCAGGTAAAGAACGGCCACGATGTTCCGGACGGCGCCGGGGATGGCGTCGGGCGGGGCGAATTCGGGATAGGATTGATGCTCGACGGCCAGGCCGACGGCTTCGGGCAGGTTCCATTCCGTAAGGAGCATGGACCCCAGGTGAGAAGCGTCCAGGGCATCGATGAGCATGGCCAGGTTGGGGTTCTTGGTTTTCAGCAGTCCGATCACGTTCTGGCCGACATCATGCACCAGGCCGATGGTGGCGGCTTCGTTGGGCCGGCCGGAAGCGATTTCGAGCGACAACCCGTACGCCAGTTGACTGACGGCCATGCCATGAGCCATCACCTGCCGGGAAACCGGAAGATCGGGCATGGTCCGCCGGAGCCCTTCGGCCAGGACCAATTGGTACACGCCAATGTACCCCAACTGCATGACGGCCTGGTGGATGTCCGTGACCTTGGTGGCGAAATCGTACAAGGGGCCGTTCACGGTCTTGATGACCAACGCCGAAAGAGCCAAATCCTTCTTTATATGCTGGGCCACTTCGCTGGGCGACGCGTCTTCCTGAAGAAGCCGGGTGACCAAAGTAGTGGCGAAACCGGGCAGCCGGGGAACTTTCTGGATGATGCCCCGGATCATGGCCGATTCGCTGTAATCCACCTTGCCCCGTTGGCGGGCGGTTTGGATGTAATCCACCAGCTTCTGGTTCCGGCTGGAAAGTTCGACTTCACGAGCGGATAGGTCCTCGACCCGAAGCGCGGCCAGATCGTTGAGTTTTCGATAAAAATAAACCTGGGTCTCGGGTGAGAGGGCATCCAGGGTGGTCTGGTTGATGGCCATTACCCGGGCCGTGGACTTGGCCCGGGCCGAAGCGGTCCGGCGGATGCGGCGGGTAAAGGCGATTTCGCCCACCCATTCCCCTTCCCCCAAATCGGTGATCTCGATTTCGGACCCCTGGATGGTTTTAACGATGGTCAGAACTCCGTCCAGGATCACGTACGCGGTCTGGTCCGTATCCCCTTCGCGGATCAGATAATCGCCCTGGGCCAGCCGTTTGACCGGAGCCAGCCGGTACAGCGAGCTTCTTTCCTTTTCGGTCAACCCTTCGAAGGGCCCGGTTTTTCCGGCGCCCGTCCGATCCGCGGCGGGAACGTGATCAGCCATGGGTCCTCACTCCTTTGCGGCGGTCCCTGGATCGCTTCGGGCCTGCCGTTCCCGGCCCGGGGGGAACATACCCGTCCGTTCCGGCCCAAATCCCGGCCGGTCCTGGCTTATTTTTCCCCAAAACCATCCCCAGGATCCCACAATCGGCCATTATAGCTCGTTTCCGGGCGTCTGTAAAGAAGAAGCGGCGGCAACGGCTCAGAATTACATGGGATTCCCACTAAGGGGTAAGGGGCGCCGTGTTCACGGGCCTTGCACCCCTTTGGCGGGCGCCTGACCGGCTTGGCCTTTTTTAATATATTCTTTATGCAATCCGTTATGCGCTATAATGAAAAGAACGATGCGGAACGCCGCTTTCCCCTATCCCCAAAAACAGTTTGGATTATAACCGGGGGGCAACATGACGAAGCCAAGCCCACTGAGGCGCCTTTTCATTCCGGCGGTGGTTCTTGCCCTGACCTTCGCGGCGGCTTCATCCGTCTGCTTGGCTGCCGACCTGACTCATCGGGTCCAGCCTGCCGCGTACGAGACCATCAACGGTTATGCCCGGCAGAAAACCCAGATTCACGGCGGCGTGTACGATGACCGGACCCATAAAACCCTGATCGTTTATTCCGGTGGAATCAGCGGCGGTTTGTCCGCCTGTTCACCCTATATCGCCGCGTACGACCATGGAACCGGAACCTGGTCCGCGCCGGTTCAAGTGGCCCCTTCGCCGGTGGAACCCGACGGCCACAATTATCCCCAGATCGTCATCGACCGAACCGGCCGGTACCATGTGTTCCATACCATGCACGCCAACCATGCCATTCTGCATTCCGCGGCCAACGCCCCCGGAGTCATCAACGGTTGGACCACCACGGCCATGGACGGTACCGCCGGAGCCACGTACGGCGCCGCCTTTACCAGCCAAAACGGGAACATGTACCTTTTTTACCGGTCCCGGGAAAGGTCTCCCAACCAGTACGACTACGAACCCGAATACAGCCTGAAATCCGTGGACAACGGCCAAACCTGGGAAAAAACCAAACGGATCGACCCCTACCCCAATGACGATGGCTGGGGCACGGTGTACACCAAGTCGGTCCACTACGAACCCAATCCGGAAGGGCTGCACATCGTTTTCGCCATCCACAAAAACCATAACGATTTTTTGGATGCCCATTACTACCTCTTCTTCAGCTTCGCCGACGATCAATTCCATACCGTGGACGGCCGGACCCTGGGTCCCGTGGTGGATCGGCAGGCCTATACGGCCAACGCCGGCCTTTTTTCGTACAGCCGCGAAATGAAGTTCTTTAATATCCGAACGGCCGTGGCCCTGATCGATGGCGGGCCCGCCGTTTTCTACAATTACAAGGTCAACTCCGCCGAATGGCTGTACGCCCGGGTCTGGAACCAGCAACAATGGACCGAATATTCCTTTCCCAAGCTGGGCAAATCCATTGCTCCATACGAAGCCCGGGTAATGGCGGACAAGACGGTTCAGGTGTACGGGGTCCAGTTCGCCCGGTACGTGAAGCGGTTCCGGTTCAAGGATTTCCTTTCGACCGGCACGGACCTCTTGTATCAAAAAACCAACGATGACAATTACGTGGGTCATCTGACCTTCGTTCACCGGGCTCACCCCGATCTGTTGGGTACGTTTTTCGACGGTGAATACACCGACTGGGATGCCCCCACGCCCACCGGGACCTTGTTCGGCTTTCCGGAGCCGGATCCGGGACCATAAGAACGAGCGCGAACCCCGGCCTGTCGCCATGCGATGGTTACCAGCGAAACAAAATCGTCCTCGAAGCCGCCCCCACATCTTGTAGCGAAATCCCTTAGCCCCCAATAAAAAGTGGCTGTCAGTGCTGGCTTTCTGCTTGAATTTACTGTAAAATAAATGATGCATGGATCCTCCGGTCATTCCCGGAAGGGTCCGGGAGAACCATGGGCAGCCAAAGTCGGGAACGGGCCGGACCAACATCCAGGCCTTTGGGCGCGGGACCGAAAATCAAGGGGGTCGGGCGGGCACGGCCAAGGCGGCCGTGGATCGTTTTGGGCTGGCGCAAGGCCCAACCCGGATGGACCGGCCGATTGATCGACCGGTTGGACCTGTTGGCGTGGTCCGTGGTTTTTTTCGGGTTGTGGGGGCTGATGGTGGCCTATTACGCCATCGAACAGGACCTGCCCGGCCTGGACGATCTGAAAAAGGAATACCGGCCGCCCATCGTGGGCGCGATCTTGTCCGACGACGGCCGGGTGCTGGTCGAATACGCGGACGAACGACGGTACGTCATCGATGTCCGCCGGTTGCCCCGCCATGTGGTGCTGGCCTTCGTGGCCGCCGAAGACGCCAATTTTTTCAACCACCCGGGCGTGGACCTGGTGGGGATTGTCCGGGCGTACGTGCGGAACCGCGAGGCCGGCCGGATCGTTCAGGGCGGCAGCACCATCACCCAGCAGGTGGTCAAGGCCTTTTTACTGGGCGGCGAACGGAGCTACGAACGCAAAATCCGGGAAGCTCTGCTGGCCTACCGAATCGAACAGAATCTTTCCAAATGGGAACTGCTTCAACTGTACCTCAACCAGATCTATCTGGGCGAAGGAGCGTACGGCGTGGAAGCGGCGGCCCGAGTGTTCTTTGACAAGAACGCGGCGGACCTGAAGCTGGAAGAGGCCGCGTACCTGGCGGGGTTCGTTCAGGCGCCCAGCCGGTACTCCCCCTTCCGGAACCCCGGGGAAGCCCGGGAACGGCAGCAATACGTGCTCCGGCGGATGGCCCTTTCGGGATTCATCACCCAGGAAGCGGCCATGGACGCGGAAAACACTCGCGTGACCTTCCGCCAAAGGCCCCTGGACCCGCCGCCCGCGGCCCGGGAATTCACCGATATGGTCCGGGTGATGGTCGAACAAAACCTGGGCCGCGACGCCCTGTACCGGGAAGGAATCCGGGTTCATACCACGGTCAACCTCGAGTGGCAGGCCGCCGCCCGGACCGCCTTGGCCCGGGGCCTG
>JAGVGV010000594.1 GCA_020056895.1 Deltaproteobacteria bacterium | reverse complement strand
GTGAAGGCCACGCCGGTGGCTGAATCGTTACCCATGTTGCCGAACACCATGGATTGAACGGTGACCGCCGTGCCCCAGTCATCGGGTAATTTGTTGATTTGGCGGTACGCCACCGCCCGGGGAACCATCCAGGACCGGAATACCGCTCCAATGGCTTCCCAAAGCTGTTCGCGCGGGTCTTCCGGAAAACTTTTTTTCAGCCGTTTTTTTATCAGCGCCTTGAATTCCTTGACCAACCATTGCAGGTCTTCGGTATCCAGGTCGATATCCAGCGTTACGCCCTTCTGGCGCTTTCGGTGTTCGATGACGGCCTCGAAGGGGTCTTCTTCCTTGTCTTCCGGCTTCAAACCCAGAACCACGTCCCCATACATGGAGACGAACCGCCGGTACGAATCGTACGCGAAACGGGGATTGCCGGTCAGGTCGATCAACCCCACGATGGTTTCATCATTCAGGCCGATGTTCAGGACGGTATCCATCATCCCGGGCATGGATGCCCGGGCGCCGGAGCGGCAGGAGACCAGGAGCGGATGTTCGGGATCACCGAAGCGGGCGCCCATGGTTTTTTCTATCTGTTTCAAACCCGCGTCCACCTGGGCTTCCAGACCCGATGGATATCCCTGATGGTTCTTATAATATGCGGCGCACACTTCGGTGGTGATGGTAAAACCAGCGGGAACCGGCAGGCCGATCCGGGCCATTTCGGCCAGGTTCGCGCCCTTGCCGCCAAGCAGTTCCTTCATTTGGGCGTTGCCTTCCGCCTGGCCGCCACCGAAAAGGTACACGAACTTCTTCGTCACTTCAAACCCCCTGATTGATCACTTCGCGGAAATACCGGCCGTCCGTTCCGGTTAATTTTTTGGATCCGGAACCCTGTGGAAGGATGAATGACGGCCGGACTCGAAGAGTTACTGACCCTTATAATCCTATCGAAATATTTTTTTCCTGGCAACCCCTTTTTCCCGCCCTTTCGCCAGGTTTCCGGGCCTTGGCGGCGGGTGAATATCCAACCCTATGCGCCAAAAATCACGATTCCCAACGGACGCGAAATGTCCTTTTTACGGCGGGGATAGTACAGGAGCGGAATGTGAATACTCACATCGATTCGTGAACCCTGGGATGGCTTCATCAGAGCTCGTTCGAAGCCCTGGTGAAGCTGTTTCATGCCTGTTTTTCCCCAGGGAAAATGAACCCAATAGGGTCTACCGGATCCAATGATACCCTACCGTCACGGCGCCGAGCGTCCAGCAGTAATAGGAAAACCATGTCAGCCGCCCCTGTTTCACCAATCGGAGCAACCAGGCCAAGGCCAACAGGCCCACGATCAACGAAGCCAGGAAACCCGCGGCAAAGGGCAGGGGGTCCAGCCCCTCAAAAGGAGCGTGCCTTAGTTCCAGAAACAGGGCGCCCAAAATGGCGGGAATGGATAGAAGGAAGGAAAAACGGGCCGCCAGATCCCGTTCGATGCCCAACAGCAGCCCCGTACCGATCGTGGTTCCGCTCCGGCTGAGCCCCGGTATGATGGCCAGACCTTGGGTAAAACCGATCACCAAAGCATCCGTGAAGCGGAACCGGTCCAGGGTCCGTCCCTCGGGCCGAGCCCGGCCGGCGGCGAAAAGGATCGTGCCGGTACCCAGCAAGGCGAACCCCACGGCCAGCGTCGAGGCGAACAGCGATTCGAAAAAATCCTTGAACAAAAGGCCGATCAGCCCCGTGGGCGCCGATCCCGCCACGATCAAAAGCATCATCCGGAACCCGGGCCTCCCAAGCGCCTGGTTCCGGGCGGCGGATTGGAAAAGGTCCGGCAGCCGGATCAATTCCTTGAGCATGGCCAGGATTTCCCGCCGCAACAGGATGAACACCGCGGACAGGGTCCCCACGTGAAGCGTCACGTCGAAAAGCAGCATCGGCTCCTTCAGTCCGAACAAATGCTGCATGATCACCAGATGGCCCGAACTGGAAACGGGCAGAAATTCGGTGAGTCCTTGAACGGCTCCCAAAAAAGCGGCTTGAAAGGCATCCATCATCGATCCACCTCATTCGGGCCGGAGGTCCCGGCCGGCCGATTGTAATCCCCGGAGCGGGGATGTCAATCCCGGATCGATGCCGTTCGCGGTGGAATGGGCGCCGCCGGCTCAAGCGAAGGCGGCGGACAACAGGGCCTGAGTATAGGGATGCTGGGGCGCGGAAAAAACCCGGTCCGCCGGGCCGGATTCCACGATCCGGCCGGCTTTCATCACGATCAGGTCATGGGACAAGGCCTTGACCACCTTGAGGTCGTGGGTGATGAACAAGTACGTCAGGCCCCGTTCCTCCTGAAGCCGTTTGAGCAGCGAGATCACTTGGAACTGGATGGTCCGGTCCAGGGAACTGGTGGGTTCGTCCAGGATCAGGAGTTCCGGCCGGAGCACCAGGGCGCGGGCAATGGCGATCCTTTGCCGTTGGCCGCCGGAAAATTCGTGAGGGTACCGATGCCGGGTTTCGGGATCCAGGCCCACGTCGGTCAGGGCCTCCACCACCCGGGTGTCGTATTCCTCGATGGACCGGCCTGGTTCGTGAAGGCGCAGGCCTTCGGCCACGATGTCCGCAACGGACATCCGGGGGCTCAGGCTGCCGAAGGGGTCCTGAAACACCACCTGCATCCGCCGCCGGAGGGGTTTGGTTTGCTTTTTGTCCAGAAAGGTAATGTCCTGACCGTTAAAATCAATCCGGCCGGCGGCCCGGGTCAGTTTCAGAACCGCCAGGCCCAGGGTGGATTTCCCCGATCCGCTTTCGCCTACCACGCCCAGAGTCCGGCCCCGGCGGATTTCTAAGTCCACGCCGTCCACGGCCTTCACATGGGCCGCCGTCCGTCGGAAGATTCCCTTTTTGATGGGAAACCATACCTTCAGGTCTTCCGTTTTCAGGACCACCGGGCTTCCCGGGTCCACCGCCGCCGGCCGGCCGGATGGTTCGGCGTTCACCAACAGGCGGGTGTAGGCATGTTCCGGCGCGGTCATGATCGTCCGAGTGGCCCCGGTTTCCACGATCCGGCCCTGGTGCATCACCGCCACGCGGTCCGAAAACCGGCGGACCACGCCGAAATCGTGGGTAATGAGCAGCACGGCCATGCCCATCTGTTTCCTCAGGTCGGCCATCAGGTCCAGCACCTGGGCCTGAACCGTCACGTCCAGGGCCGTGGTGGGTTCGTCGGCGATCAACAGGTCGGGTTCGTTGGCCAGGGCCATGGCGATCATCACCCTTTGGCGCTGGCCGCCGGATAGTTCGTGCGGAAAGGAGGCCAGCCGCCGGCCGGCTTCGGGAATCCCCACCCGTTCCAAAAGTTCTACGGTTTTTTTCGTGGCGTCGGACCAGGACCAGCCCTGGTGGATCATCAGGACTTCGTTGATCTGCTTCTGGATGGTATGGAGCGGGTTGAGCGACGTCATGGGTTCCTGAAAGATCATCCCGATCCGGTGGCCTCGGATGGACCGTAGCTCCGGTTCCGGCGCGGCCAACAGGTCCCGGCCGCCAAACAGTATCCGGCCGGCGGGATGGAAAGCCACGGGGTAGGGGAGC
>JAGVGV010000688.1 GCA_020056895.1 Deltaproteobacteria bacterium | reverse complement strand
TTGTACAGCGGTTCCGCCTGAGCCCAATCGCCCCGGTCACTGAGCACTTGGGCCAGGTTGTCCAGGCTGGTGGCCACCTTGAGGTCGGTGGGCCCCAGGTTTTTTTCGCGGATGGCCAGAGCCTGCCTTAAAAGCGGTTCAGCCCGACCCAGATCGCCCAGGGCCAGATACCCCCGAGCCACCATGTTCATGGCCGCGGCGGTTTCCAGGCTCCCCGATCCGGTCCGGGCCTGGGCGGCTTCGAGTTCCTTTTGGGCCAAAACCAAGCCTTCGTCGTACCGCCCCTCCCGGTAGTACCGGTCGATCTCCCCTTGGGTTTGGGCCGCGCAACCAACAAAAAGGAGGGCGGCAAAAATGGCCGCTCCGATGAGGAAACCTCGAAACCCTGTCGCCATGGTTCCTCCTTGGCCCTTCCAATCCACCTCGAAATTCACCCCCTGGGAGGTGGACGTCGGGCCAAGCAGGGGGCCGATGACCGCCATGCTGGTCCGAAGTCACCCGGATCGGGGCATTACTGGCCTTAGGGCTGGTATTTCACCATAATCGTGGCGGGCTGGCCAACCCGGCCGAGATGGCGGGCGCGCAGGTAGATGGTCTTTAGGCCCGCGCCTTCGGTCAAACGGTATGAAATCCGGCCGCTGAAGGGGAGCGGCTGCCAACTGCAATTGGAAAAATCTGCGCTTTCGCAAATCTGGATATGCGTGGGCGGCGGCTGACCCTGGAACGAGGCCACGATAACGATATCCACCGTTTTGGTCACGAACACGCCGTCCACTTTGGGCAAGTCGCCGGCCAGGGTCAAACTGGTGATGGTGGTGGGGTTTTCGCCGCCGGTGCCATGCCCGGTGGCCATAGCCAGGGCGGTCCATCCCAAAAGGACGGCCGAAATCAGAACGAATGGAATCCAGAGCCCGGTTCGTCCGCGCTCAGGGCGGCGCCCGTATGCCTTACCGCTTGATCTCACGACCACGCCTCCTTCATCAGAAAGCCAATGGGGGGTCAGCTTTTCGGCGGTTTGTGAACGAACAAAACGTAGGTGATATTGCCGTTGGATTTGTCGTAGTAAATGACCGCGTTGTAATCGGCCGCGGGGCTGTAGAGCAGATGCTCCTTGGCTAGTTCATATATGCCGATGATCAGATCGAGCACCATGCCCAATACGCCCCGAGTGGGCAAACTTTCATCTTCCTTCAGTTCGACGGAGCCCCCATTTTTCTCCACCTGGTAAAACCATTTGTCCATGCGGCCGGGGATGCCGTTCACGTTCACCGGCGAAGGGAATTCGATCCGGACCTGAGGCGGATCCGCGGTCAGGGCCCGGGAAAGTTTCAGATCAAAGGAACTGGAATCGAAGAAGCTGATTTTATTCGGATCATCCTTGGTTTCGGCGGCTCCGGCGGGCATGGGCCACCAGACCGGGAAAACGGCGAGGGCCAGTAAAAGCCACGGGAGCCAAACCCAGGTATTTCGGGATCGGCCCAGAGGCAACATCGGGTGGTCATGGCCGTTCATAAGGTTTCTCCTCGCGCGATGGTCGGAATCATGGACCTGAAGGGCGCTCCTCATGGCTGGCCGCCAGGCGCTTCAACGCCGCTCCGGCTTCCTTCGACCATACCCCGTTCCCCCCAAACGGTCAACCATCCGCCGCCGGAAGGGCGATCGAAGCCAGGGTTCGTTCCCAGAGGATTTCGGCCACCTGGTCGGCGGACAGGGACCCATCCACCCTGAAAATGTTGGCGTCCGTCATCCGATCAAAGGCGGCTTGGACTTTTTCCAGAAACGCGGCCTGTTCATACCCCTGGTTGGCCTCTTCCCCCCGGCCTTCATTGATCCTTCGGCGGCCCAGCGAAACAGACGCTTCGATCAGGAACACGATGTCGGGCCGGGGAAAATCCTGATTCAAGGCCCGAATCCGGTCCGGATCGATCCCCAGAGAGGATTGGTACGCGATATTGCTGTGGTAATACCGATCCGCGACCACCACCTTGCCCTGGTTCAAAGCCGGCCCAATCCGTTCCTCAACGTCCTGGGCCCGGTCCCGGATGAACCAGGAAAGTTCCTCTTCGAGCGATATCCCCTCGCGGCCCCGCAGAGCGATCTCACGAATTCTCCGGCCCCAGGGGCCGTCCGTGGGTTCCTTCACATACACCGCTTCCCGGCCGTGGGCCGTCAACCGGTCCACCAACCGCCGGGCCTGGGTGGTCTTGCCCGCGCCGTCAATGCCTTCAACCACCACGAAAAAGCCCGGAGCGGGGTTGGTTGGCGCTGGCCGTTCGGAGCGGTTATTGGACGGCAAAGGGCAGCTCTACGGCGGTTTTTTTATCGGAAAAAAGGTCCCTTAGGGTGACCACCAGCGTGTATTGACCTGATGGCAGCCCCTTGAGGTTGAACGTCAGCGTCATCATCACTTCACTGCTGAAGGTTCGGGTGGTGGTTTGAAGCCCTTGGATGTTTTCCTGTCCGCCCAAAACCTTGCCTTTGCCGTCCTTGACGGCGAAATCCGCCGCCAACGACATCTTGAACAAGCCGCCTTCCCGCCGGACGGCGCCGCCCACGGGTTCGAGATACACGTGGATGGGGTCCACGGTATCGAACACGGGCTTGGTCGCCGGGGTGTACATTCCGTACCCCTGAGGCGGTTCGGTCACGAAGGTGGCCCGCCTGGCGGTCAAGGGCGCTTCGGTCCAGATGGCCAGGAGGGCTTCCCGGGCCTGATCCAGGGCTCCCAGCTTGTCGCCGGCGGCGTATTTGGCCTGGGCCTCGGAAAGGGCCTGGCCCGGACCGGCGGCCCAAGCGGGGACGGCCATGATACAGAACAAAACAAGTAAATATCCCCATCGGTTACGCATGATCCCCTCCTTGGGGTAATCGTCCCGTCAGATGATCGGCCAGGGTTTCCCCCAGAGCCCGGGCCTGGGC
Organism: Deltaproteobacteria bacterium; assembly: GCA_020056895.1. Classification (GTDB taxonomy): domain Bacteria; phylum Desulfobacterota; class Desulfarculia; order Adiutricales; family JAGVGV01; genus JAGVGV01. Next base: position 442 of record JAGVGV010000688.1, on the reverse strand, counting down.
CAGAGCATCGGGCCGGCCGGAAACCGCGCCCTTTTCGTCCACGCCCCGGATCAGCACTTCGCCGGACGGTTCCAGGTTCAACACATCGAAAAAATACCGGGCGGTTAACAGAAAGCCGTCGAACAACCGGCGGCCTCCGGATGCGGCGGCCGAAATCACGTACCCCCGTCCCCCCGGTCCGGGGGGCTCCTTCAACAGGTATTTCCGAGCCCAAAGGGCCTGGCAACGGTCGATCACCGCTTTTAACTGGGCGCTGGGGCCATAAAAAAAGATGGGGCTGGCCAGAAGCACGGCCCGGGCTCCGGCCAGCCGGTCGTACAGGGGGAGCATATCGTCCTGGATCGGGCAACGGCCGCTGGTCATGCAGGCCCCGATCTCGCGGCAGGGCGAAACCTTCAGGTCGGCCACCCGGACCAGATCGATCGTGACTCCCCGGCCAAGG
>JAGVGV010000608.1 GCA_020056895.1 Deltaproteobacteria bacterium | reverse complement strand
TCAAGGGGAACTTTGGGAGGAGGGCGTTCGGCAAGGCGTACTCACGGGCCATTCAGTGGATGAGGGTACGGATGACGAGGCGGCCCAGGATGGTGATTACTACGGTGGAAAATGGGGTGTTTACCTGAGAGCGCCCGACATCTGGTTCGAACTTCTTGATCGGTATGGAGACCGTTTTAAACCCCTTGGAGAATTTGCCGAAATTCGTTTCGGAGTAAAAAGCGGTAAGGATAAGTTCTTCTTTCCCATCGACCATAGCGAAAAATGCCTCAACGAATTTCAAGACTCACTTTTATTTAGGAAAACGTATGGTCTTTCCCGCGATCTGGTTGAATCCGGCCAAGTGAGACTGGTTAAATGCGGCGAGGGGCGTGGTGAGATCAAACCCATAGAATCCACCTATCTCGAACCCGAGGTTCACAGCCTCATGGAAGTGGATGGCTTTACGGTCTCCCCATCGGATTGTGGGCGCATGATCCTGCTCGTGGGTGAAAAACGCGAAGACATCGAAGGCACACATGTGCTGGATTATATTAAATGGGGGGAGAGCCGTGGATATCATCTTGGCTCCACTTGCGCGGCCCGCGCGACGCCGAATCGAGAGTGGTACGACCTAACCGGGCATCGAAGGGGGGCCATTTTCTGGCCCATGGCCCAGCAATATAGGCACATCGCACCTCAAAACATCAATAATTTGATATGCAACCATAATCTATTTGACCTTACACCAAATGGATTCGAAGTTGAGCTATTAACCGGCATATTGAATTCAACCTGGGTGGTTTTATCGAAATTCCAGTTCGGTCGGCCGGTCGGTGTTGAAGGAAACCTGAAGACCGAAGTTATCGATGTGAACATGATGCTTGTTCCGGACCCGCTGAGCGGTTCGCCCCAAGTGAAGTCCCGCGTCGCCAAGGCCTTCGAAAGGATGAAAGCCAGGAAAGCGCTCTATTTTCTATCCGAACAGCGCCTTCGCAGAATGGCGTACTTGCAGAAGGGCTGGGAGAGCAAACTTGAGGAGTTATCCCCAGGTTGCGAATTGGATATGCCGGATCGCCGGGAACTGGATGATGCGGTCCTCGAATTGATCGGCGTCAAGTCAAGTAAGGAACGCCAAGATTGGATTTCACGCCTTTATAGTTACTTAGGAGATTTTTTCGAATCAGTCCGTAAAAAAGAAGAAAAGGCGATCGAAAACAAGAATAAGTCCAATAGGGCCGTGAAGGCTAGACCTACAGACCTTGCCGTTCAAATATTCGAGGAGATCAAGGAAGCCCACGGTGAGCTTCTTCGTCAATATCACCGTGACTTTTTGGATCGTTCTAGGGAATGGGACGCCTTTGACATTCCGCTTGACGGCGAGCCCCGGCCTGCAAAACCACTTGAGGGAATTAGCGCGGTCGATTTTTATAAAGGCAAAAAATGGATCGGGGCTGTTGAAATCCGAATCCCGGAACAGGAGGCCTTGGTCATTCTACTATCCCAATCCGGGCAACGCGGTCCTGTACGCATTCCCCATGAATCACGAGAGTGCGCACGCGTCTTGAGCCTGTTTGGGAGCTTCATTCGAAAGCGGGAAGCCACGATCAGAACGTTGATTGAAAACCGGACCTCGGACCCGAACATGCGGGAAAAGGTATATGTCGCCCTGATGTCAATGATATCAAAAGAAAAATGATAATCGGCCGGCTGAAATCCGCAGGCCCATGATACCCGAATGGCAAATATCGCGCCTACCTATCTGAACAGCGCCTCGGCTACTTGCAAACCAATTGCGACAAATTCTCCAACTATGTACGACTTTATACTCCTCTCTTTGATTGGGGGCGGCCGAGCCGAACGCCCGGTCCCCCCGGCCAAATCCTTACAGCGGGAATAAGTCGATGGCTACTTTTTCACCATGTCCTGAACCCGGGCGGCTTCGACCCGGACAAAGGCTTCGAGATCCGCGCCCGGCTTCATCAGGTTGGCCAGGTCGTCTTCCAGGCCGCTGGGTTCAATCTTGAACAACCAGCCTTCGCCGTACGGGTCCTGGTTGATTTTTTCGGGTTCATCTTCCAGGTCCGAATTGACCGCGACCACTTCCCCGGAAACCATGGCGTACACCCGGCCCACCCATTTGCCGGATTCGATGGACGCGAAGGGTTTGCCCTGCTCAACGGCCTGGCCTTCCTGGTCCACGTCCACGTACGTGATTTCGCCGGCCAGCTTTTGGGAAAAATCCGTGGCCCCCATCACCACCAGGTCGCCCTCCACTCGGGCCCAGAAGTGGTTCTTGTCATAATACAGGTCGTCGGGAAACGAATACCCTTCGATCTCCATGGTCTTCCTCCTCGTGAAAAAATGGTCCGGCGGCCGGACACGGCCGGGGGGTCCCGTCCGGACGGTTGGGTCGGGAGGGGGCCGCTGAAGCATTGTCTTCGGCCTCCCCGGTCTGTCAGCCCTCCAGGGCCTTCATCATGTCCTTGTCCTTGATCCGGTTGAGCTTGAATCCCAGTTCCTTCTGCCCTATGCCCAGGGCCAGCCCCAGCAGTTGGGGGTAGAAAAACAGGGGGACTTTCAAATCCTCGCCGAACTTTTTGGCGATGGTTTTCTGCTGGCCTTCGAACATCACGTTGCAGAACGGGCAAATGACCACCAGACCGTTCACGTTCAAAGTGGTCAGGCGTTTCAGCTTTCCATACGCCATCACCTGAGCCAGCCCCTCTTCCACGCCCAAAACGCCGCCGCCGCAACAATCCGTAAGTCCGGGATAGGCCGCCGCCTCGGCGCCCAGGGCTTCGATCAATTCCGCCAGGGTCCGGGGATTGTCGGGCGAATCGAAATGGTCCATGGCTTCGGAAGGTTTCAGATAATGGCAACCGTAATGGGGGGCGAAGCGGTACCCCGTCAGCGGCCGGACCACGGCGGCGCGGAGGCGTTCGAGGCCCACTTCCTCGTACAGCAGCCGGGCGAAATGCCGGATGCGAACCCCGCCGGTATACTTCAGGCCTATTTCCGCCAAACGTTCGTTCACCCGTTTGGCCAGGGCCGGATCGTGCGCCAGTTGGTGGTCGGCTTCGGCCAGGGACGCGGCGCAGGCGCTGCACGCGGCGGTCACATCGCATCCGGCGGCCTGGGCCAGGGCCAGGTTGCGGGCGGCGATGACCAGGGCTTCTTCGGCGTTCAAGGATTTCATGGGAAAACCGCAACAACCGAAATCGGCCAGGTCCACGAGGTCCAGACCCAGTTTTTCGGCCGTCCGGCGGACTGAGGCCTCGTAGTTGAGGTTCCGGACCGGTACGGTGCACCCGAGGTACAGCGCCCAGGGCATCAGGCTTCCTCCCCCGTTTTCAGGGAAAACCGCGCCAGCATGGCCTGGTAATGGGCCGGCCGTTCCGTGATGGCCGGAAGTCCCAGGTCGGCGCGGTTTTTGTTTTCAAAGTCCGTGATCTCCAAAAGCCGGCCATGGGCCCGCAGAATATCCGGCTGAAGCCCCAGGGCGGGTGGAAAAAACCCGGCTCGGGCGGCGATGTTCTTTACGGCGAACAGTACTTCGGTGAACCCCACCCCCTGGGGACAGGTTTCCTGGCAGGTGTAGCACGTTGAGCACCGCCAGGGAAGGGGGCTTTGGAGCACCGGGTCCCTTTGCCCCAATAGGATCAGGCGGATCAGGCGGCGGGGATCGAAACCCGCCAGGTGATCGGCCACGGGGCACCGGGCGGAACAGGCGCCGCAGGCATAGCACCGGCGGATATGGGCTCCTCCGGGCTCACGGGCCACTTCGTCGGCGAAGCCCAAGACCGCCTGGTTCAGATCGAATACCGGCCAAGGCGCCGGGGCCGGAGCCTGAGTTTCGGGTTCGGCCATTAAGCGTCTCCTTTCCGAACCGGCCCCAGGTCCTGAATCCGGGCCGCGAAGGTTTCGATCCGCCCGGTCAGGGCCGAGCCCTGATTGGGGGCCAGAGTAATCCGTTCCAGCCGCCGGGGATCGAACCCCACGTCGGCCATGATGGATTGAATCCGTCCCACCCGGCGGAGGGATTCGGGGCTGCCTTCCCCGGTCCGGCAGTTGCCGTCATGACAGGCCGCCACCAACACGCCGTCCGCGCCCTTGAGGAAGCTCCGGAGCACCAGGCCGTCGTCCAGCCGGCCGCCGCAGGGAAGCCCCATCACCGCCAGGTCCACGGGCCTTTCGGGCGGCCTGGCGGTCCCTA
>JAGVGV010000157.1 GCA_020056895.1 Deltaproteobacteria bacterium | reverse complement strand
GCTCAATTCGCGGCCGATCCGCCGGGCGCCGTCCGTTTTCCGGTATCCGGGCCAAAGCCGGTCCATTTCCTGGGGAGCGTTACCCAACCGGTCGGGGTCCCGGTATTTCTTTGTGTTTTGCTTCCGGGCCAAGGCCGGTTGGTCCATGGCCCTGGCCACGGCGGCCAAGTCGCCCAAAAACCAGGCTTCAAGCTCTTGGCAGGCGATCCGAACCAGGCTATCCGGCCGGCCCGATTCCGCGCAAATGGCGGCCAGCCGATGCTTCAAGGCCACGCAGTCCCCGCCGTCGTTATCCCGGATCACCACAAAGCGGACGCCTGGTTCCCGCCAGGCTTTGAGCTTGGTCGGCAGCGAACGCTCCAGATCGGATTTTCCTTCGTGGGGGATGATCTGAAAAAGAACCTCATCGGGCAATAACCGGGGCAGGAGCCCGAGCAGGGCCTGCCTCATGGACGGCTCCTCCAACATGAAAACCAGTTTCGTCATCGCGGGTCGGCTCCGGTGAAGAAACCTTGCTTCCAAAGCCAGCCCATTTTGTCCCCTTCCCGGACCAGGGAACGGATCAAATCGACATCGGAGGCTCGCTGGGCCGTGGTGTACCCGTCTTCGCCCTTGGCCAACCAATATACTTCGTCCAGGTTCACCGCGTTGAGGAAATCCGGGGAATGGGTGCTGACCAGCACCTGGCCGCCGCCCTTTCTCTTGCGGGAATAGGCTCTGAACTCCTCGGCCAGCTCACCCAGCAACGCCGGATAAAGCTGGTTTTCCGGCTCTTCCACGCACAAAAGAGGATGCGGCCGCGGGTCGTACAAGAGCACCAGATAGGCGAACATTTTGATGGCGCCATCGGAAACGAAACGGTCCACGAAGGGGTCTTTGAATGACCCATCCTGGAACCGGAGCACCAGGCTGCCATCCTCCAAAGAATGGGCTTCCACTTTGGAAACCCCAGGAACCCTGTTCCTCATGGCCGCCAGCATTTTTACGAATACATGACCATGATTTTCAAACAAATATTGAGCGACCTGAACCAGATTGTCGCCGTCGGTGGAAAGGTGTTCGGCGTACCCGGCCTCCAGGGGTTCCACCTTGATTGGGAGATGGAATGAGCCGGGAGGCCGGGTACCGGCAAAACGGCCTCGCTTTTTTGGCCGGAGTTGCATCGGAATTACCGGCCCGATTTCTTGAATTCCTCCACGAAGGCCGCCGTCAGGTCGATGTACATCGACCCGAATTCCTCCATGGGTTCGATATGCGAGTGTTCGGCCAGTTCGTTGAAGCTGGTGATGCGCAGCCAGTCGGGTTTCGAAGCCATGGCCGCGTCGAAACAGCGGCGGTAATAGGCCCCTTGGCCGCGTTCGACCCAGCCCGCGCCGTCCGGGGTTTCGGTTCGTCCAGGGATTTTTCGTTCGTCGTAGCCCGGCATGATGGTGGCGTGCCACTGAGCCGGCCGTTGGGAATGATCCCGATTCCATACATCGATGCTTTGGCGGCGTTTTTGGAAAAACGGGACCAATCGATCCTCCGGCACGTCGACCGTGGAGTACGATTCGAGGCAGCGAAACGCGGTCAGATACGCTGGGTCGGTTTGGCCGGAAACCAGGAAAAAGCCCCGTTGCCCCCGTTTTTCGAGGCTTTCGAACAGGGACGCCCAGGCGGCCGGGTCCTGCTTCCAGGCGCCCCATACGATGACCACGGGCAACCCGTCTACGCGCAAGGTCGCCGGATGGCCGCCGTACCCGTCGAAAAAGTATTCGAGGCTCCGCTTGATCGCCCGGGGCCCCATCGGTTCGGCTTCCAGCAAGAGGGCAAGTTTCATTCCTTGGCGGGCGGCGCCGGCGTACACCTTGGCCAGCCGTTCGTTCATGCCGCCGGCGGAATCATCGTGCCACCAGGACACGGCCAAGGCGTCGAGCCGGGCCTGGCGCGCCCATTTCATATGCTGGTCGATAACCTTTTCGTCGCCGGAAAAATACCGCCCCACCCGGGGATGGATGTCCTCGAGGGCTTGGCCGGCGTTGCCTTCGGACCCATCCCACCAGCCCGGCGTGAACCAGATGTAGTAATAGGCCAGGGCGACTCTATCCCCAAAGGCGAACGTGGCCGGTACCGGATCCCCGGCCCTGGAGACCGACCCGGTGTCGCCGACCCACCCCATCCCAACGACGAAGAGAAGCAGAGCCGCGACCGCTGCCCAAAAAGTTGGCGACCGCATAGTTGACAGCATAGCCACCCCTCCATGATGGTAGTGAAAAATCAGAATTCCGGCCCGCCCCCGGCCTAACGGGCCAACCTGTCGGCTAAACCCAAAACGCCCCGGCAAGCCGGGGCGTTTTGGTGCGAGGAAGTGGAATCCAACCGGGGGGTCAGTGGGCCGTGAGACCGGAGTCGGGGGTGGATTCCGCCGGTTTCACTTCGGGCGGCGGTGTTTCGGCCGGTATTTCGGCCGGCGCCTGGGGTAGAACCCACAGGGTTTCGCCTTCCCCCAACACAACGGCCAGGTCGAGCACCTGATCCATCCGTTCCACGGTTTCGATCTTGATCGCCTTGAGAATCCGGGCCGGAATCTCCTTGATGTCCTTTTCGTTGTCCTTGGGGATGATCACCATCTTGATGTTGCCCCGGTGGGCGGCCATGATCTTTTCCTTCAAACCGCCGATGGGCAGCACCCGGCCCCTGAGGGTCACTTCGCCGGTCATGGCCACGTCCCGCCGGACCTTCTTTTTGACCAAGGCCGAAATCAGAGCCGTACCCAGGGTGATGCCGGCCGAAGGGCCGTCCTTGGGAATCGCCCCTTCCGGGATGTGGATGTGGATATCCACCTTGCGGTGGAAATCCGGGGAAAGCCCCAGGTCCTTGGCCTTGGATCGGACGTACGACAGGGCGGCCTGAGCCGATTCCTGCATCACTTCGCCCAACTTGCCGGTCAGGATCAGGTTGCCTCGGCCGGGCATGATGACCACTTCGGTCTGGAGGATTTCGCCGCCCACTTCGGTCCAGGCCAGGCCGGTCACCAGACCGATCTCGTCCTGTTCTTCAGCCACGTCGTACCGGTATTTAGGAATGCCCAAGTACTGGGCCACGTTTTTGCTGGAAAGGTTGATCGTTCCGTCCTTTTTTTCTTTCAGTATCTGCCGAGCGACCTTGCGGCAGATGGACGCGATTTCCCGTTCCAGATTCCGTACTCCCGCTTCCCGGGTGTACCGGCGGATGACCTGGAGCACGGCGTTGTCCGAAAACTGGGCCTGATCCTTGGACAGGCCGTTGAACCGGACCTGCTTTTTGATGAGGAAATGGCGGGCGATGTTGAGTTTTTCGTCTTCGGTGTACCCGGGAATGCGAATGATTTCCATCCGGTCCTGGAGGGGGAGCGGAATGGAATACAGGGTGTTGGCCGTGGTGATGAACATCACTTCCGAAAGATCGTAATCCAGGTCCAGATAGTGGTCGTTGAAGGCGTGGTTCTGTTCCGGGTCCAATACTTCCAAAAGCGCGGCGGATGGATCGCCCCGGAAGTCGGTGGACATTTTGTCCACTTCATCCAGGCAGAACACGGGGTTGTTGCTCTTGGCCTTCCGGAGGGACTGGATGATCTTGCCGGGCAGGGCGCCGATGTACGTCCGACGGTGCCCACGGATTTCGGCTTCGTCCCGAACGCCGCCCAGGGACAACCGGATGAAGTTCCGGCCCATGGACCGGGCCACGGAACGGGCCAGCGAGGTTTTACCCACGCCCGGAGGTCCCACCAGGCACAGGATGGGTCCTCGGATCTTTTTGACCAGGCTCTGGACGGCCAGGTATTCGAGAATCCGTTCCTTGGGTTTTTCCAAACCGTAATGATCTTCGTTCAAAATGGTTTCGGCCCGCTCGATGT
>JAGVGV010000530.1 GCA_020056895.1 Deltaproteobacteria bacterium | reverse complement strand
TCCAGCTTGACCAGCCAGGCCGTTTGGGTCCAGGTGGGTTCGTTGTCCGCCTTGGCCGCCGCCAGGTTGGCGTTGGCCAGGTACCGGGCGTCGTACCGGTTGTTTTCGATGATCCAGTGGATCATGGCCAAGGCCGCCGCGCCCACGCCGTTGGGTTTGACCGGCAGCCATTTCCAGGCCTTCGAAGCCGCCTTGCTCAACCGGGGATCGATGACCGCGATCCGCAGACCGCCGTCGGCCAGGCCCGAGGTGATTTTAGGCGTCCGGTGCGGCGGCCCGTAGTTGGTGTCGAAGGGGTTGGCGCCCACGAAAAGGACGAATTCGGAATTGCCGATGTCCCCCTGCCAATAGAACTTGGACCCCGCGTCCCATTTTCCGTCCACGAACTGGTCGCTGATGGCCTTGCAGGTGAAATACAGGGACCCCTGACAGACCGTGGTGTGGCCGTGGGCGTTGACCGTCCCGAACCCCTGGCCGAACCGGCGGTACATCTGCTCCCGGCCGGCTTTCATCCGGCCCCAGTTCAGGCAAAGCTGATTGTTTTTGGGGCCTAGGTCCGGATGATCCGGGTCCGTCAGATTCCCCAACTGCGCTTGGTGCTTCGTTTTGAAGTCATCCAGCGTCATTTCCTTGGCCGCCACCTTGGCGGCGTCCTTGGCCAGAGCTTCGGCCAGGGCGGGATCCTTGAGCACCTGAATGTCCTTCAACCCTTCCACCCGGCCTTCGCCGAAAAGGTCCCCGCCTTCCACGATTTCCTTGAGGGCCGTTTCGAAATCGATGGTTTTCCACTTGTTTTCTCCCCGTTTGCCCGCCCGCTTCAGAACCTTGACCAGGCGGTAGGGGTCGTACAGGGCCTGAATCCCGGCCTGGCCTTTGGGGCAGATGGCCCCTTCCACCAGGGAGGCCTCGGCGGGCTTGGTGTCGTAAGGCAGGTGCGGCGTCAGGGTCCAGGGATTGTATGGGTTCCCGTCGATTTTCGACACCCGGCCGTCCACCAGCTTGACCTTGATCCCGCAATTGGCGTTGCACTGCTGGCAAACGCCGTACAACTGGTTTTCAGGCCGATGGTGAACGTATGCCCCCGCTTCGGGCCAGGCGGCGGCTTGGGCAACGGAGTCTTCCCAGAAGGTCAGGCCGAGCCGGGCCGCCACCAGAGACCCTCCCAAAAGCGCGGAACTTTGCAGAAACCGCCGGCGGTCCATTCCCCCCGCTTCGGGCTGGTTGTGGGGTCGATTCCTAGACATGAGCCTCACCCTCCTTCTTGGCGAACAGCGCCGGCGCCACCTTTGGCCCAATCACGAAGCCGAACAAGCCCAACGACGTCACGAACACCCCCACCAGCCATTCCCCAAGGTTGGGATCGTACGACAATTGGAGCCGCTCGTGGACGAAGGCCTTGTCCAAACCCTGAAGCATGCCCACGTACTGGGCCGGAAGAACGAAATCGATCCGCACGGCCATGAAGGCCAGGGCGATCAGCAGGCAGGACCAGGCCGTTATCCGGCCGTCCTGACCGTATTTGAGGAGAAGAAATATGGGGATCAGGGTCCCGATCATGACGTGCATGAACCAGAACACCCCCCAGTTGGACCCGAACAGCATGAGGTTCAAGGCCTTGGTGGCTTCCACCCGGTTGCCGCGGTACCCCACGAAATAATTGAGCGCTTCGAGGCCCACGTAAATAAAGAGCAACAAAAGAACCGCCCGGCCCAGGCCTCGGACCAGATCGGTGTTACGGTGGAAAACCCAGGTGAGAAAGGTGAGCAGGGCGCCGCCGGAAAGCAGCGCGGCCACGATGAACATGAGCGGCGTGAGCGGGCTGTTCCAGATGGTGTACCCCACCAAAATGGCGAAAAAGTATCCGTTGATGCCGTAAAACATCAAGCCCACGGGCAGGCTCAGGAGGGACAGCGGCCGGAGCCACGTTTCCTTCCCGCGGATGTAGGCCAGGGCTTTTAGGGCATAGATCACGAACAACGCGCCGAAAAACACGAACATCCAGGTCATGGGGGACAGGAAGTTTGGGGACGTGACGAACTGGTACGTCCGTTCCCAGTGCCCCAGGTCCAGGTTGATGGGAACCACCGCGCAAATTTCAGTCACCAACACCAGCCAGGCGGCCAGCGGCGACAGGGCATCGTATTGTTTTTGTCCGAATATATACACCAGGATGGTCACCAGGAAGCCGCCGGCGGAAAGGCCCAGGAAGAACAGGTACAGAATCACGCCCAGGCCCCAGGGGGTGTAGGACCCCAAGGCGGTGGCGTGAAGACCGTAAATCAGGGCCTCGATGACGCCCCAGGCGCCGGCGAGCATGCCCAGAAGACTCAGAATCAACAAGCCGGTGGATGATTTTTTGGGCATGGCCTCCCCCTTTACATCAGGTAATACACCGATGGCTGGGTGTTGAATTCCTCCTTCAACCGGGTTACCCGGGGCGTTCCCAGGAGCTCCCGGACCAGGGCGTCCGGGTCCCGGCCGTTCCCGAAATAGGTGGCCCGGCCGATGCACGACGTCACGCAGGCCGGCAGCATACCCACCACCAGCCGGTGCCGGCAGAAATGGCATTTGCGGGCATTCCCGATGGGGGATTTCCCCCGGCCACGTTCCGGCCAGGTCCGGCCGTATTCCGCCGCCGGGTGAAGCTCATACCCCTTGGCCGCGCCTTCGCGGCTGACCAGGGCGCCAGGCAGGTCCGGAGTTTTCGCCGTGTACCATTCCCCGAAGTCCGAAGTTCGGGCGCCGTAAGGACAGGCGGTCAGGCAGTACCGGCAGCCGATGCATTTATTGTAATCCACCACGGTCACGCCCTGAGGGTCTTTGTACGTGGCCTTCACCGGGCAGACCTTGATGCAGGGAGCGTTCTGGCACTGCATGCAGGGCCGGGGCATGAACCGAAGGTGAACATTGGGATACTCGCCGATCTCCTCGCTGATGACCGGCCGGTACACCACCCCCGGCGGAAGCTTGTTTTCCGCCACGCAAGCGATGGTGCAAGCGTTGCATCCCACGCATTTGGCGCGATCGATGATCATGATCCATCGCACGTTTTCCGGATCCCCGGACAAGGCCCGCTTCAAGTCTCGCTGCATCCGGATCAGGGGGTCCTCCTGGGCCAAAATTCTGGTCATGACGCCTCCCAAGGAGTTCAGGGGTGGGATTTCAAAATCGCCGACCCGAAAAGCCGGCTCCGACAAGCCTAACCTGTGGAAAATAATTATGTTTTTTGTCGAATGGATGGTCGCGTGGTTTTGAGGTGAATTCGTAGCCAACCGTGCTTGGCAAAGTTATGGAGGGACTGGGTTTATGTTTTAAGAGATAGTGTGGAGGGCGCCATCAGCCTTGTCAACCCCCATTGCCTATTAAAAGTAAACATCCTGTAAAAAGGACAGGCGCGGCCCACTGGCGTTTCACCTCAGCCATTTCCGCCTTGAGAAAATGGCCGGACCCGTGTACATAAAGATGTCCGGTTGCCTGATCCGCATTGGAACCGGCTCAGATCGACGGTTTTTCCGGAGCGTTGAGCAAAATGTTCGAAGACCTTGTTTCGCCCGAAGTGGCGTCGCTCGTTCCCTACCCGCCGGGCAAGCCCCAGGAGGAGCTCGAACGGGAACTCGGCATCCGTGATTCCATCAAGCTGGCCTCAAACGAAAATCCCCTTGGACCATCCCCCAAAGCCCTGGCCGCCGTGGCCCAGGCGTTGGGACGGCTCCACCGATACCCGGACGGCCAGGGGTATTATCTGAAGGAAGCTCTGGCCCGCCGGTTGGGCGTGGCCATGAACCAGATCGTGTTGGGGAACGGGTCCAATGAAGTGATCGAACTGTGCGTACGGACCTTTTTGCGGCCCGGGACCAACGCGGTGTTTTCCGATCCCACCTTTCTGGTCTATTCCAAGGTGGTCCAGGGGGCCGGCGGCCGGATGACTCGCGTGCCCCTGAAAGGCCTTCGGCACGACCTGGCCGGCCTCCGGGCGGCGGTGGACGATCAGACACGGTTGATTTTCCTCGATAATCCCAACAACCCGACCGGCGCCTTGGTTTCCAGAGCCGACATCGAGGCCTTCATCCGGGACCTGCCCCGGTTGGCGGTGCTGGTGCTGGACGAGGCGTACGTGGATTTCGTCCGCCACGGGGAGCGGATTGAGCCTCGGGCATGGATCGAAACCGATCATCCCATCCTGTTTTTGCGTACCTTTTCCAAGGCATACGGCCTGGCCGGGCTGCGGATCGGATACGGGCTGGCTCACCGGGAACTGGTGGACTACCTGGACCGGGTCCGCCAGCCTTTCAACGTGAGTTCCCTGGCTCAGGCGGGAGCCTTGGCCGCGCTGGAGGACGACGATTTCTACCGCCTGACCCTGGAGACCACTTGGGCGGGGTTGGATTGGCTGAAGGGTGAAACGGCGGCTCTGGGTTTCACGGCGTATGCCACGGAAACGAATTTCATGATGATCGACCTGGACCGGGAAGCGAGCGACGTGGCCAAGGCGATGCTTCACGAGGGCGTGATCGTCCGGTCCCTGGCGAGCTACGGCCTGCCCCGGACCATCCGTATCAACGCGGGTACGGGGGACGAGAACCGCCGGTTCGTGGCCGCCTTGAAAAAGGTGACGGCCGGAAACGTTCCGGCGCCGGTCCGCGGCTAGGGCGAGGGGATGGCCTTGGACCTAGGGCTTCAGGACATCATTACCATTGACGGGCCGGCCGGAGCCGGAAAAAGCACT
>JAGVGV010000395.1 GCA_020056895.1 Deltaproteobacteria bacterium | reverse complement strand
GAGGTTTCCTGGTGCGGGGCCGACGTGACCTGGGACGAACGAAACGAACTGGTGACCCAGTACGGCGACGAAGAGGCGGTGGATTACCTGGAGGGGTATTCGGACCTGGTGATGGGCCTGGAGCTGACTCAAGGCCCCCGGCCCCTGGACCAGGACCTTTCGCTTTATTACTACTTCCCGGATGAGGAAACGCTCAGCCGCCCGAAGCCGGAGCGGCGGGTGGATCTGACTCGGGTGGGGATCATTGAACGGCGGCCGGGCCGACACCGGGCCGAAGAAGGGTGCGTGTACTGGTGCGGCGGCGAACGGGCGGCGGGGCACGAGGACCGCCGGATCTATACGGCCCCTTTTTATCCCCCCTTCCGGCCCGAAGACGTGACCCTGGTAATAGAGGACCTTTCGGACTTTGGGTACTCCGGCCATCTGGTCACCGCCATTCGTTATGACGCCCGGGATCCGGACCACGTGGAATCGACGTACCGATCCAGGGAACGCCTGGGGTCCCGGTTTTTGGTGGATCATTCGGGTTAGGTGGTTTCACCCGGTCCGGACGGCGAAGGGTCCAGGGGCAAAAGGATGATGAAACGAGCCCCCCGACCCGAGGTGGATTCGACGCTCAAGCGGCCTTTGTGGGTTTCGGTGACGATGAAATACGAAACCGCCAGCCCCAGGCCGGTGCCGGCGCCTACGGGTTTGGTGGTGAAAAACGGTTCGAAAATACGTTTTCGGATCCCTTCCGGAATTCCGGGCCCGTTGTCTTCCACCTGAATTTCGGCCTGGTCCCGCCGCCGGCGGGTGGCCAGGCGGATATAGGGCCGGTCATTCGGCGGGTCCATGCCGGCCAGGGCCTGAGCCGCGTTTTTCAACAGATTCAGCAGCACCTGTTCGATTTTTGTGGCTTCGCAGGGAACCAGCGGCAACAGGGGATCGAAATCCTTAACGATCTGTATGTGCCTGAAATCGAACTGCTTTTTAAGATCGTAATCGCTCGCGGCCAGTTCGACGGCCTGTTCCAGTAAATGGTCCAACCGCGCCGGAGCTCGGAATGATTGGCCGGCGCGGCTGAATTCCAGCATATGCGCCACGATCCGTGCGGCCCGGTGGCCCGATTCCAATACTCCATCCAGAAGAGCCGGAATATTCCGCCGGGTCAGATACCCGGCGATCTGGTCCAGATCGAGGCCCTGATCCAGAGCCGTGCGGCGGTTGGCTTCCATCCCCGGGTCCAGCCGCCGCTGGACGTTCTGGATGCCCTGGACCACGCCGCCCAGAGGATTGTTGATTTCGTGGGCCATCCCCGCCGCCAGGGCCCCCAGGGACATCATTTTTTCCGTTTGGACCATCATTTCCTCGATCCGGGCCTGAGTCGTCACGTCGTCCAGCCGGATCACCGCGCCGATAATCGCTTCTTCGGCCAGGGGATAGACCATGAGGTCCAGGAACCGGTCATCCCCCGGGACGCCCGGACGGATCCGTTCGGCTTTCCTTGGTCCCCCTTCTTCCAGGCATTCCCGGACCAGGGCCAGATAGGGTTCCAGAACGGGCAAAACTTCCCGGACCGGGAGTCCCTTGGCCAATCCCGGCCCCAGACCGGTTTCCCGAGTGGCTTGGGCGTTCCAATAGGTGACCCGGAGGTCCCGATCCACGCCCACCAATAGACTGGGCATGGAATCGATCACGTTTTGCATCCGGCCTCGGGCCCGCGTCAGTTCCGTTTCCGTCCGCTTGGTTTCGGTCACGTCCCGAAGCAGGACCAAAAGCCCGGCGGGGCGGCCTTCATGATCGTGGTACCGGGAGGCGCTGATGTTGACCTCCAGAACCCGGCCGTCCTTGGTCAGCCGCCTGGTTTCGAAGTTCCGCCGGGCCGCCCCGCCCTGGATGATTTCGTTCACCCGAGCCAGTGTGGTGGCCTGCTCTTCGTCCGGGACAAAGGGTATCTTCCGTCCGATCACTTCGGCCAACGTCCATCCGAAGGCCTGGGTGAAGGCCGGGTTCAGATACCGGGTCAGGCCGTCCAGATCGTACACCACAATGGCGTCGGCCGAGGCTTCGAACAGGCTCCGATACAACTCTTCGGCCTTTTTGGCGGCTTCGTACAAAGCCCGGTACCGGTTCTGGGCGGCCTGGAGGTCCCGGGTCCGTTCCCCCACCAGGTCCTCCAAATGGTCCCGGTGCCGCCGAAGCGCCTCCTCGGCTCGCTTTTTTTCCGTTATGTCCCTATAAATCACCACGTCGCCGGCCAGCTTGCCCTCGGCGTCGAGGAAAATGGCGGTTTTTAGCTGAATGTCCAGCAGGCGGCCGTCCCGGGTCAGCCGCTGGCTTTCCAGCAGCACGTTTTCCCCTTTCAGTGTTCTCATGACCGCTTCGTATGTTTTCTTTTTTTCATGCTCGGGCACGAAATCGATGCCCTTTCCCATCAGGTCTTCCAGGTTCCAGCCAAAGGTCTGTTCGAAGGCCGGGTTCAAGTATGTGATCCGTCCGGATTGGTCATAGACCGCCACCGCGTCCGGCGACGCTTCCAGCACCTTGCGGTACCGTTCCTCGCTTTCGCTCAACGCCTTTTCCGCCCGCAGTTTTTCGGTATGGTCCACATGCACGGCCATGGTCCCCACCACCCGGCCGGCCCGGTCCCGGATGGCGCTGCCCCGAAGTTCGATGTCCAAAAGCCGGCCGTCCTTGGTCAGCCGCTGGGTCTGAAAAACCAGGTACAACCGGTCCATGGTCCGGGCTTCGTCCAGCATGGCCTTGGTTTTTTCGCGTTCATGGGGCGGAACGAAGTCCAACCGGCGGCCGGCGAGTTCGTCCAAAGACCAGCCGTACGTGCGGGTGAACGAGTCGTTGACGAAGGAAACCCGGCCTTCGAGGTCATACATCACCACCGGGTCGGGCATGGATTCCACGAGCAGTTGGAAGCGGTCCTGGCATTGGAAGAACGGTTCGGCGGCCGGATGCGGTAGGCCGGTCGATCGGCCGTTCCGGAGGTGGGCTTCCATCAGGAGGGCCAGGGCTTCATCGGCGGGTGGAGGGTCGAACAACCATCCCAGGGGGGTCAACGACCGCGCCTGGTTCATCAGAGTGGTTTCACCCGTACTGACCACGAGGACCACGGGCGCCGAAGGGGTTT
>JAGVGV010000605.1 GCA_020056895.1 Deltaproteobacteria bacterium | reverse complement strand
TTCTGGCTGGCTTCGATCACTTTCTCCATCTGTTTCTCGATCTCGCCTTTAAGCACCCCCAGGTGGGCATGGCGGCGCATCACCTTTTCAAAGTCCGAGACCGGGCCGGGCTTTAAGACCTGGCGGATCTCGGCCTCTTCGGATTTCTTTTTGGTCTTAAGCTGGTCTTCTCTTTCTTTCTCGGTCAGATATTCGCGCTTTTTGACGGCGAATTTTTCCTGTTCTTTCTTCTCCCGGATGCCGCGGACCTTGAGCACCGCTTCCAGGCCGCCTTCGGGCAGCATTCGGAAATCGGCCCGGTCAATGGTTTCAAAGGGGATGGCCAATTGCCCCTTGCCCCGCCGGCCGAAAAAATGGGTGTACCCGCCGATGGTGAACTGAGTCAAAATGGTGTGGACATCCACCTGATCCACCACGGTTACGGAAAAAAGCTTATCCGGCGTAGGCAGCCGAGTGGGACCTTCATCTCCGCCCAGGCCCCCCATGCCCATCAACGTCCCCGCCAAAAGAACGAACAACAAATAAACCCACAGGCCATGCCGCTTCATTGCCCCACTCCGTCGTACGAAAACGTTATCAACGATTCCGGATCGTCGCTCAGGCCCGCCACCAAGCCGATCTTTTCGGCCAGGGAAGCCAGCAGCACGCCCGTTTCCCGTTCCGCTCCCCGTCCCACGTACAGGATCACCCGCCCCGCCGCCGGGTCCAGCGTCCGCATCAGCGCCAATCCTTCGTAACTTTCCAGGATAAAGCGCAAAAAAGCGATCCGCCCCGGATGAATGGTCAGGCGGACGATCGTGGATTGGGTGGGCGTTTCCATCGTCATATTGAAGGGTTTTATCACGTTTCGGCCCGGGGCTCAACTCCCAAGGAAGGAAGAGGCCCGCTTTCCATTTGAACCAACCGCTGACGGCTGAGTGGTTTCTCCATTCATGACTGGGCGCTCATTCAAACCGCTGGCGTTTCGTTTCCTTTTTTGATAGATTCAAACCTTCCCTCCAGCGCTTCCCGTCCCGCCCTTCCCCCGAGGGGAACTCCCGGCGACCGGCGTACCGGATGGGGAAATCCACAGACCAACAGATCCTTTGGGAGGTTCGGCATGAATTTCGATTTGACCGACGAGATGAACATGCTCAAGGACATGGCGTATAAATTCGCCCAAAAAGAGTTCCCGCCCGTCTCCCTGGAGGCGGACCGGGAAGAACACTATACGCCCGAAATTTTTAAGAAAGCGGCTGAAAACGGCCTGGTGGGCGCCTGGATTCCGGAAGAATACGGCGGCGCCGGCGTTGGCTTTCTGGGGCTGGCCCTCATCACCGAACAGCTTTCCCGAGTGGATATGGGCCTGGGCCTGAACATCGTGGCCGGGTCGTTTGGCTGCGAAGCCATTTATTTCTATGGGACCGAAGAGCAGAAGAAAAAATGGCTGGTTCCGGTCTGCGCGGGGGAAATGGTGTCCGCCGGCGCCTTTACCGAACCCAACGCCGGGACGGACGCGGCCGGATACCGGACTCGGGCGGTCCGGGATGGGAACGAATGGGTGATCAACGGCCAGAAAATGTTCATTACCAACGGCACGGTGGCCGACTTTTTCGTTACCCAGTGCATCACCAGCCCGGAACAGAAAAAGCATAATCAGTTCAGCCAGATCGTAATTCCGTCCGACGCCAAGGGCATCACCCGGACCAAAATCCGGGGCAAGATGGGCATCCGGGCCTCGGATACGGCGGAAATCAGCTTCGAGGACGTCCGGGTTCCGGTCGAAAACATGGTGGGTAAGGAAGGCGCCGGTTTTTACCAACTGATGCACTTTTTCGATACCACCCGGTCCATGGTGGCGGCTCAGGGTCTGGGCTTGGCCGAAGCCTGTCTGGAAGCCAGCATCCGGTACGCCCGGGAACGGACGGCCTTTGGCCAGCCCCTGGGCAATTTTCAGTTGACTCAGGCCAAGCTGACCGAAATGGCCATTCGCGTGGAATCCCTCCGGGGTCTGGTGTACCGCACCGCCTGGTTGATGGATGAAGGCCGGCCGGACTACACCCTTTCGGCCATGGCCAAGTACTGGGCTGGCCAAACGGCGGTGTTCGCGGCCAACGCGGCGGTGGAAATCCATGGCGGGTACGGGTACATCGATGAATACCCCGTGCAGAAATTCTACCGCGACGCCAAGATTCTGGAACTGTATGAAGGCACCAAGGAAGCGGAAATCATGACCATCGGCCGGGTGCTGATGTCCCGGTAACCGTTCCATTCACATCGAATGGAAAGTAAAAAGGGGATTCCGGTTCACTCGGAGTCCCCTTCGCTTCATTTATACCGTACGGGAAGCCTAGTCCCGTGATTCCTTTGCACCGACGAACTCTTCCGGCCGGGCGTCCTTTCCCTTGAATCCTTGGCAGTAATACACCCCCAGGTCGTGGCCCACCCGGCCGGTCAGGTTGACCAGGCTCACGTACGCCAGTTCCTGAACCGATTCGAACAACGCGGCGGTGGCCTCGTTCATGGGATAATCCACCACGGCCACGCCGTCCCGGCCGGCCAGCGCCGCTATATCGTGCCAATACAAGTACGTGTTCAGCCGTTCACCAGGCAGAAACAAGCAAGCGGTCCGGGGTTGGCCAGGGCCGTAAAAGGCGGCCAGGGAAGCGATTTGGTACCGAACTCCGAAAACAAACGCCGGCGGTTCCTTGCCCGGCCATTTCTTCAGCGCCCGCGTCATCGCCGGTCCCAAGTCCGGCCAGCCGTACACTTCGTTGGTGGGGTCCCGGTCCAAGGGTGGATTGAGGGCCTTGACCAAGGGGGCATGGAAAAACACCAAGGTCATCAGGCCAAACCCCAGAACCAGTGAGGCGATTCCCCACCGCCGCCAGGCTTTTCGTTCCCGAATTAGCGGCCAAAGTTCCATGCCGGCCAGCAACAACGCGGCGGGGTACGCGGGCGCGGCCCAGTTGCCATACACCCTTTTTTTATGGAAATAATTAAAAACAAAAGAAAAACGGGCAATGACGTCCAGGCCAGGAACGCGGCCGGATGGCTTCCCCGCCGGGCCGACCGGATTCCCCGAACCCAGCCGATCACTAAAAAAACGAACAGGATCGGCCCCACCATCCCGGCCTGCTCGGCCAGAAAATCCAGGGTGGTCACATGCCATTCACCCTGAGTATGAGCCAGGGTGTGCCGAAGCGCGGCGCCGCCGTGGGCCAAATTCCAATATAAATTGGGCGCGTACACCAGAGCGGCCCAAAGGACGGCCAGCCAGGGTTCCTTCCTTTTCAGCCAGGTCCGGCGGTCCGGATGAGCCGCCAGATAGAGAAAAACCAACCCAGGCAATAACACCGAAGAATATTTGGACAACATTCCCAAACCGGCCGCTACGCCCGCCGGGCGCCAGGCCCAGGGTTCGTTCCGGAACAGGGCCCGGGCCGTAAAATAAAGCACCAGCAGCCAGAACAGATTCTGGGGGTTGTCGTACGTGGCCAGAACGGCGCCCAGGCCGAAAATGATCGAGGCGCCATAGGCCAGAGTCAGAGCCAAACCCAGGCCTGGGTCGTTCAGGATGTCCCGGCCGTACCGGTACACCACGTACCCAGCCCCCAGATTGGCCAAGATGCCGGGCAGGCGGACGCCCAGTTCCGTATCGCCCAGGATCAATGTCCCCAACCGGATCAGCCAGGCGATGAGCGGCCCCTGGTCATAGTACCCCAGGTCCAAATGCCGGGACCATTGCCAGTAATAGGCTTCGTCGGCCGCCAAAGGAAACGTGGCGGCGAACAGGAGCCGTACGGCCGCGTATCCCATAAGGAACAGAACGGCCAAACGGTCCATACGGCGGAGGTTGGAAAGATTAGATGGCGGCAAGCGGGAATCCCTGAACCATTCGGCCAAGGGTCAACGGCCGTTGGACCGTTCCCAGAGGGTCCGGGCGAAGGTCCAGCGGTCGTTCAGCACGAAGTTCACGGCCATGCCGGCGGCAATGCCCACGAAATAGGCCAAGTCCACCGGAACGCCCAAAAAATCGGCCAAAATATAAAGGATCAGCCAGTTTCCGCCAAAGGCGGCGATCCCCGCCACCAGGTGGTATTTGAGCGCCCGATGCAGCATGGCGCCCAGGTCCGTTTCCCCCCGGTGCCGCCAGGTCCAATAATGGTTGAAAAAGAAATTGCTGAGGATCGACAATTCAATCGCCACCGCCGCGGCCAATAGATACGGTACATCCATGGCCCACCGCAGGAGTGAAAACAGGCCGTAATTGACCACGATGCCCGAAAGCCCCACCAGACCGAACCGGGCGAAGGTGATGGTGGACCCCACGTCCTTCCGGGCGCTGGCCTTGAACAGAATCCAATAATACAGGGCCAATAGGTGGCCCAGATAGGCCAGCGTGGTCCGAGTATCCAGCTTGCTGGCTCCGTGGGTCCGGTCCCGAAACAGAATGGGCACTTCCACCACTTTCCGGGTCCGGCACTTGACCAGCATCTCCAAAAGGATCTTGTACCCCACGGGCTGAAGGGGGGCGCCTTCCAGGATTTCGCGTTTGAACATAAAAAAACCGGACGTCAGGTCCCGAATTGGGCAGAGCCCCCGTCCCAGGAACCGGGCCACGGATGACACGAACCCCCGCCACCGGGACCAATCTTCGGACCCGCCTCCGGGCACGAACCGGCTGCCCACCGCCAGGTCCGCCCCCTGTTCGTTCAAGGCTTTGATCAGCGCGGGAAGATCCTGGGGCCGATGGGAAAGGTCGGCGTCCATGACCCCAACCACATCGCCTCGAGCCCGATCGAAACCGGCCAGAACGGCCGTGGCCAAGCCCCGTTCGTTTTTGCGAACCAGCACCGAAACCGGAAACTTTTGGGCTAATCGTTCGGCTTCCGCCGCCGTACCGTCCGGGGAATCGTCGTCCACGATGAGGATTTCGGCCTGGCCGTTGATGGTGCTCAAGGCCGCCGCCACCTGGGTGACCAGGGGTTCGAGGTTTTCTTTTTCGTTGTACGTGGGGATGACGATGGAAATCACGATGCCAATGGCCGGTCCTTTTGGGATTCGCCGATCCGAAGGACCGATTTCGGTCCCCGGGATCCGCGGATGGTTCGGAGCGTATTCTTAATGGGCCGGGTACCGGCTGTCAAGCGGATAGGGGAGGTTTCTTATCGGACCAATCGCTTTCCATCCTTTTTCGTTCACGGCTTTCCACGGATCGCGGACAGCCATTACTGGCAAAAAGCCGGGCAGATGGCCGCGGGCCGGACGGCCATGAACTGGTCGGCCTGGGTTTTCATGACCAGGATGTTGCGGATGGAAGGCTCCCAGGGGCTCCGGTCCTTGGTGGTCCAGGGCACCTTGTACCGGGCCTGATATTTCACGCACACGCAGTACAGTTCCTTGGGGTCGTGCTGCTGAACGAACGCCTTGGTGGGGACCATGGGCTGGACCTTGACCACTTCGGCGGCGTTGATCTGCCACATGGTGCTTTCTTTATAGGTATGGATCAAGCCCTGGATGGCCGCCCGTTCCACCGGGTCGTCCGGTAGTTCGATATTGGGTTCCATATCCACGAGGGAAATGCAACCGGCCAGAACCGCGCCGGCCAGGATCATCCCAGCCAGAGCCACCCGCCAAAGCCAACGTCGATGATGCATGGGCCGTTCCTTCCTAGGCAGAAATGGATCAGGCCGGATGCCCGCCGCGATGTGGCATCCGGGTCAGCGGTTGGGACGGCTTCCGGCCAACCGCCGGAAACCCGCTCCCGAACCGAGTTAAACTCCAGCCGCCGGACGGCCGATACGAAGAGGAGAGCCCTTCGGACCGGCCCCAAGGGGGGCTGGACGTACAAAAATATGCAATTCCGGGGCCACCGGAGGCTCTTGACAGAGCCGGCCCTCCGCGGAGATAATAACTTTATGGAAACGAGGAAAAACAGAAAATTCCTGGGCGTCAAGTTCAACTGTTGTCAGGTGTACACCCGAATCTATATGAACCGGAACGGCACTCATTATGAAGGCGGGTGCCCCCGGTGCGGCCGGTTGCTCCGCGTTCGGGTAGACCCCATCAACGGCGTGAACACCCGGTTCCTGGAATCCGTCTGAAAAGGACCCCCTGATATCCATGGCCGAGGGTCTCCTTGAGGGACGGGATATCCCCTGTTGGAGGCCCCGGCCGTGCTTATCGCGGAACACCACTGTTTTTACCCCGACCGGTTCGAATACGCGAATCCGGATCAATGGGATTTGTCCTATGCCGACCGTCCCCTCCCCGGTCCTGAAGGTGCGTTCTTGTCCGCCTGGCACATCCGGCCGGATCGGCGGGTGATTCCCCGGGGGCTGACCGTTTTGCACCTTCACGGCAACGCCCAGAACATGACCGCCCATCTGTTCGCTTCGGCTTTTCTGGCTCGGGAAGGGTTTGATCTGATCACTTTTGACTACCGGGGATACGGGAAAAGCCCAGGTACGCCGTCCCTGGCCGGGATCATCGCCGATGGTGGGGCCGCCGTCCGGGCCTTGCTGGACGATCCCCCGGTTCCGGGCCAACCCCTGGCCCTGTTCGGGCAATCCATGGGCGCCTTCACCTCGGCGCATCTGCTTCCGGACTTTCCTCAATTAGCCGCCGCCATTTTGGAAGCGGGACTCACCTCCTTTCGCGACCTGTTCCTGGAAGTCTATCCGGGCGCCGACATA
The DNA here is from genome assembly GCA_020056895.1 of Deltaproteobacteria bacterium. Lineage (GTDB taxonomy): Bacteria > Desulfobacterota > Desulfarculia > Adiutricales > JAGVGV01 > JAGVGV01. The sequence goes on along the minus strand of JAGVGV010000605.1, from coordinate 6,324 downwards.
AAGGTCCCGGATGGGTTTTCCACGCTGGGTCCCCTGGCGGCCAGCCGCGTGCCCAAACTCTTTCTCCACGGCACGGCCGATACCGTGGTTCCTCCGGCTCATTCGGAACGGATGCACCAGGCGGCGGCCGACCCCAAGGAACTGGTGATCCTCCCCGGCGTAGGCCATATCGACGCCCTGGAATCCCCTCTGGCTCCGATCTACCGGGAGCGGGTGACGGCCTTTCTGGACGCGGCCGCCCGAACCGCCGTGACCAACCAAAAATAATAGCTGATTCCAATACTTGAAATTTTTCCCGGGAGATCATCGGCATCCCCGGCCCCCTGAGAGGTTCCATGCTGCATACGGCCAGTGAAGAAGAGATCAAGAACGGCCAGGTGTTGGATATCTATTTTTTACGGACCCGCCGGGTGCTCGAAGCCAGAGGCATCGATGCCCGGGTTCGGGTTGAATTCATGGCCAAGGGAATGCCCCGGGATTGGACCTGGGGGGTGCTGGCGGGTATCGAGGAAGCCCTTTCGCTGCTTGGGGATCTGGATGTAAAAGTCCGGTTGATGGCTGAAGGAACGGTGTTTCGCGCCTTCGAACCGGTCCTCGAAATCGAAGGCCGGTACTTGGATTTCGGACATTTGGAAACGGCTTTGTTGGGCCTGTTGTGCCAAGCCTCGGGCGTGGCCACCATGGCCGCCCGTTGCCGCCAGGCGGCCGGCGACAAAACCTTGTATTCCTTTGGCGCCCGGCGGGTTCATCCGGCGGTGGCGCCCATGGTCGAACGGAGCGCCTATATCGGCGGATGCGACGGCGTGGCCATGGCCCTGGGCGCCCGGCTGATCGGCCAGGAACCCGTGGGCACCATGCCCCACGCCCTGGTGCTGCTGATGGGCGATACCGTGACCGCCACCCAGGCCTTTGACGAAGTGATCGATCCCTCGGTCCGGCGGGTAAGCCTGATCGATACCTTTCAGGACGAAAAGTTCGAAGCCCTCCGAGTCGCCCAGGCCATGGGGCGCCGGCTGTGGGGCGTCCGGCTGGATACCCCGAGCTCTCGAAGAGGAGATTTCCGGCGGATTGTCGAGGAAGTCCGGTGGGAACTGGACCTGGTGGGTCGATCGGACGTAAAAATCATCGCCAGCGGCGGTTTGAATGAAACAACGCTGAAGGACCTGGCTCCCCTGGTGGACGCCTTTGGCGTGGGCACGGCCATCAGCAACGCCCCGCCGGTGGATTTTTCCATGGATATCGTGGAAGTGAACGGCCAACCCCTGGCCAAAAGAGGGCAGCGGTCCGGAGTTAAGGCCGTGTACCGGTGTTCCGGCTGCCGCCGGGACCTGGTGGTCCCCCTGGACCGGATTCCCGACGCCTGCCCCTGCGGGGCTCCCTGGGAACCACTTCTGGGGCCCCCACCCGATCCGGTCCCTCACCCCAGGGATATCCGGGACCGGGTGCTCGCCCAACTGCCCTTTTTCCCGACGGCCGGGTGATCCCGTTGGATGGTTGGGGAGGCGGTTGAGGCCGTCCGCCTCCAGTCCGGTCGACGGTTTTTTGACGACGACGGCCGATCCGATAGCCTGACGCTAATCCCTTTGGCCCCCTCTCCTCGGTCCGGCGCCTTCATTCCCATGATAGAATAGTTGAACGACACGGCCATGCTCCCAATCGGGGAGAACGTGGCATGGGCTTTGCTTACCCTAGGCGCGGAGCAAACATGAGATCGATTCCCTTTCAGGCGGCCCCAACGGTCCGCCGGCCGGAAAACGGCCGCCCGCGAGGCCTCGCCAGGCCCTGGGCCATTTTTTGGGTACTGCTCTGTTTTTTGGCGGTTTTGGGCGCGGCGCCTCGGAAAACCCCCGCGGCCAAGGCCCCTCAGCCCGCCCCAGCCCCGGCCGAACCCGTGAAAGGGGACCGGCCGGCGAGTCCACCGGAAGCCGGACCAACGGTGGTCTCCCCTTCCGGAGCGATCATCCTGACGGGCGTTCAACTGGGAACGCTGGAGGAGTATACCCGCTTGATCTTTTCGTTTTCCCAGCCCGTTACTCAGTACAGCGTCCGGAGGGAGGACGTGGACAAGCTGATCCTGGATTTCGGACCGGCCCAGGCCCAGAAATCCGGGTTAACGGATTTACGGGACGCCATGGTGAGCGCCGTGGCCCTGGACCAGACCTCGGGCCGGCTGGCGGCCAAGGTCCGCCTGGCCGTTACCCGGTTTAAATTCAGGCATTTCACCAGCCCGGACCGGACCTCGGTGGTGGTGGACCTCCGGGCCGAAGACCAGATCGAGACGGAAGGCCTGGAACCCGGCGACCGCCCCAACCTGGACCTCCCCGACCCCCGCCAAACGGCCAAGGAAATCCGCATCCGGCTGCCCAAGGAACCCAAGCCCGAAACGGCTCAGGCCCTTTTGGCTCAAGCCGCCGAACGGATGGCCGCGGGCGATTTCCCCGGCGCCGTGGCTCCCTTGACGGATCTGAAAACAAAATTTCCCGACAATTCCCTGACGGCCCTGGGTACCTATCTTTTGGCTGATGCTCTGTACTACGAAAATCAGGACAAACTGGCCGACGAATTCCCCAAGGTCAGTTCCGCGTACCAGGAAGCCCTGTCCGCGTATCCTTCGTCGCCCGAAGCCCCCCGAGCCAGCGCCATGCGGGCTCAGGCGTACCTGAAAATGGAATACAACCAGGAGGCCGAAGGGTACCTGAAGCTCATGCTCGATCAGTTTCCCGAAGGCCGGTACGCCCTGATCGCCAAGGTCATGCTGGCCGAGGCCTACTTGCGCATGGACCGCCGCGAAGAAGCCAAGGCGCTCTTGGAGGAAGTCCTCGCCGCGCGGCCCATCGGAGAGCGGGTCAGTGAAATTCAGTTCACCATGGGCCGGTCGTTCTTTGACGAAGGCCTGTTCAGCCAGGCGGTGGAAACCCTGAAGGGGCTGCTGGCGGACCATCCCGAATACTATCTGAAAAAACCGGAAATCCTTTTTTTTATGGGTGAAAGCTACCACCACCTGGGTGCCTACGAACTGGCCAGGGCGTTTTTGTTCCATTATATCAATCTGATGCCCGAAGCCCCGGACGCGGACCTGGTGATGGCCCGGATCGGGGATGGATTCAAGGATCAGAACCAGTTGGACCGGGCTCTGGAAATGTATGCCCTGACCCGGAAACGGTATCCCGAAACCGTGGGCGCCCTGGTGGCCATGATGCGGTTGGCGGATGCCGGGGCTTTGCGGAAAATTTTTGAAACCTCGGAACTGTTCAACGAACTGGAAAACGGCGTGGAAGGCGCGTCGATCAACATGTATCGCAAGGTGGCCGACGCCCAGGACGATTCGCCCCTGGTCCAGTTGGCGCTCCTTCGCATTGGCCAGTCGTACATGAACCTGGATGAACACCGGTTGGCCATGGAATCATTGTTGAAGCTTTTGACCCGGTTTCCCAAAACGCCTCTGGCTGAAGAGGCCAAGCACCTTTTGAGCCGGGCCATTCTGGAGGAGGCGTACAACCAGTTTTACCGGAAAAAGTACGCCGAAGCGGCCGCGCTGTATACCGCCAACAAACAATGGGTGGACCAGGAAACCTGGCCCGAAATGCGCCATCTTTTGGCCAAGATCAACGCGGCGTTGGGGCTCCAGACCGAAGCGGCCAAACTTTGGGAAGCCAACAAGGACGTTCCCGAAGGCCAGGATGAACGCCTGTATGGCCTGGGCCTGGCGTACTTGACTCAGGAAAAATACGATCTGGCCATCCAGCACTTCGAGGACTTCCGAAAACAATTCCCCAACCATGCCAAGGGCCCCCGGTCCCTGGTGGAACAGGCCAAGGCCGAAACGGCATTGGGCAAAGTGGATGAGGCCATCGGCCATTTGGAGCAGGCGGTGGCCGCCGGCCAGAATAGTGATCCGGACGTTCAACGAATGCTTGGGGAATTGTATTTAAAAAAAGGAAACCTGGAAGGCGGGACAACGGCCCTGGAACAAGCCGTGGACCTTTTGAAAAAAGGACATGGAAGCCCCAACGACCTGTTTCTGGCTTATTCCCACTTGGGCAAGGCGTACCTTAGCCGGGGGTTGAACCCGGAAGCGGAAGCCCAGTTCGATGCGGCCATGTCCCTGGCCCAAACGCAACCGTACTCCGAAACGCTCTATATCATCGTCAACGCGTACCGCCAATTGGGCCGGCCAGCAAAAATGAAAACGGCGCTCGAACGCTTGAAAGCCGCGCCCGAACCCTTTTGGCGAGGCGTGGCCGAACAGGAATTCAAAGCCCTGGCGCCCAACGAAAAAGTCGAACGGCTGCTGAAAAGCAAATCGTCACCACCCGCGGAGAAACAGCCATGATGGAAAAAAGCATCCCCCCGGCCGACGCCGGCCTGGTGGATCAAGCCCCGGCGGGCCCGACCCCCTGGCTGGAAACGGCGCCCTCCCATTCCTTTTTGACTGATCTTCTGGATCACATCCCCACCGGGGTGGCGGTCCTGGATGGCAAGGGGGAACTGGTGCTGGCCAACCAGGCGGCATGCCGGTTGTTGGACCTCGAAAAGGAAGGTTCGGCCGCGTTGCCATCGGCGCTTCGGGGGTTCGTTCAGCAACGGGGGTTGGACGGACCGGCCGGCGAAGCGGTGGTGCTCACGGGTCCCCAGGGCCGGCTGTTGTCTTTCCGCCTGTCCCGCCTGGGCGATTCCGTTCAGGGGGAAACGGCCTATCTGGTGGCCTTGATCGAGGACGTGACCTTTCAGGTTCACTTGGGCGCCCAAAGGGAACGGACCCACACGCTATCCGCCATGGGCGAAATGGCCGCCGAAGTGGCCCATCAGATTCGCAATCCCTTGGGCGGGATCGAACTGTTCGCCAGTATTCTGGGCCGTGAAGTGAAGGGGGAACCGGGGTTGGAGCGGCTGGTTTCCCAGGTTTTGGGGGGAACCCAGGAAATCAACCATCTGATCAACAATTACCTGGCCCTGGCCCGGCCCCATCAACCGATCAAAAAACCGGTCTCCGTGGCCCGTCTGATCGAAGAAGCCATTCAGGCGGCGGGCGACGCCCTCCAGCAGAAAGGGATTCAAACCCGGGTGAACGCGGCGGAAGAAGCCTGGGTGGAAGGGGACGAGGAGCTTCTTCTCCAGGTGTTCCTGAACCTGGTGCTAAACGCGGTGGAAGCGCTGAATCCCGGCGGCCGGTTGACCGTGGAGTTGTCGGCCGACCGGCGGCGGGTGGAAATCCGCCTGACGGATACGGGCCGGGGTATCGAACCCCGGGATCTGGACCGGCTTTTCAATCCCTTTTTCACCACCAAGGATAAAACCCTGGGGCTGGGCCTGGCCGTCAGCCACCGGATCATCGATGCCCACCAGGGCCTCATTCAGGTTCAAGGCCGGCCCCACCAGGGGGCGACCGTAACCGTGACGTTGCCGGCCATGGCCGCGGCCCCGGGCCGGACGTCTCTTCTATAAAGGAAAAAGGAGGGTTCCATGCCCGCCCGACCCATCCTCGTCGTGGACGACGAACCCCATATGAGAGGGGCGCTGTTCGAGGCCCTGACTCGTTTGGGACACGCCGTGGATACGGCCGAAAACGGCCTGGAGGCCCTGGAGAAATTCCGGGCCCAAGGCTATGACTTGGTGATCACCGACGTGCGCATGCCGCGTCTGGACGGGTTGGAGGTGCTGCGGCGGATCAAGGCCGACGCCCCCCAGATTCCTGTGGTGGTCATCTCCGGCTATGGCACCGTGGAAACCGCGGTGGAAGCCATGCGGGAAGGCGCCTTCGATTACATCCTCAAGCCCTTCTCCCTGGACCATATCGAACAGACCGTCCTCAGGGCTTTGGCCGTTCGGCCCGCGACCATCCGGGAACCGGCTCCGGCCGACGGCCCCGGCGAGGACCGTCCCATCATCTCCCAGGACCCTGAAATGCTCAAACTGCTCCGCATGGCCCGGAGCGTGGCTCCCAGCCAGGCCACGGTGCTGCTCCAGGGGGAATCGGGCACCGGCAAGGAACTGCTGGCCCGGTTCATCCACCGCCATTCCGACCGGAGCGCCGGGCCGTTCGTGGCCGTCAACTGCGCCAGCCTGCCCGAAGGGCTCCTGGAAAGCGAACTGTTCGGCCACGAAAAGGGAGCCTTTACCGGCGCGGTGGGCCGCAAGATCGGCAAATTCGAACTGGCTCACGGCGGTACCATTTTACTGGATGAAATCAGCGAAATGGACCTTTCCCTCCAGGCCAAGCTCCTAAGGGTGCTCCAGGAAGGCGAAGTGGACCGGGTGGGCGGCAAAGGCCCCATCGCCATCGACGTCCGGGTCATCGCCACCACCAACCGCGACTTGAAGGAC
>JAGVGV010000613.1 GCA_020056895.1 Deltaproteobacteria bacterium | reverse complement strand
TAAAAGAGTTTCGGAGTTGTTGGCCGCGAATTCACTCCAACTGATTTTTTAGGATGTGCTCATGAAAATAGCGATTTTACTAAAAAGTAGTCCAGGCACGGACGAGGCCGAGCGCATGCTTCAAACCGCCGCGGACTTGTTGACCCAGGGACACTCCGTCCACCTTTACTTGCTTCAGGACGCGGTTCGCTTTTGTATCGAGGTCGGGACAAAACCGGAGCCCCTCGGGCTTCCAAGGTTGATGGAGCAAGGCCTCGCGATCCATGTTCTGACTCGTGACGCCGAACTACGCGGCCTTGCGGAGTCGGCCGCCGGAAGTAAAATACAGCCAGGATCGTACGAATCCTTGGTAGACCTTATGGAATCGTGCGACCGAGTAATCGGCCTCCTCTGACAGCCGTTCAATAAACGTAAGAACGACCAGAAGACCTAGGCCGCCAAGGACCGACTCACCGGCCCGCCCCCCTGAAGTATTCATCGAGCAAACCATTCCATTAGCTTACAGCCTATGCCCCCAAGGGTGTGAGGGGGGAAACGAGCTCTCTTGATCCGGCAGGCTTGACTTGCCACCCGAAACTGAGCGGTTATTCCAACGACCATTTTGGTCTTGTGAACGCCGGTTCATTTGGGGTATGTTCTGGATTTAGTTTTATGATCCGGAAAGGACCCATGGCCGAAACCATCATTTTTCTGGCGGGCCGGAAGGCGTATCAACAGATTCGGGACGGCGGGCTGGACCCGGATATGGTCCGGGTTTTGGCCGGAGCGGCCGGCGGACCCAAGTGGCTGGTCCTGAGCTCCCTGGATCGAGCCGTTTTTTCACAGTTTTTCGGCCAGCGAACCCAGCCGCTCTTTTTGCTGGGGTCATCCATCGGCGCCTGGCGGTTCGCCATGGCCTGCCGTCAGAACCCGGTCCAGGCCCTATACCGGTTCGAATACGCGTATATCCATCAAAGCTACAGCCCGGACCCCACGCCCGAGGAAGTCACGCGGGAAACACTTCGCATCCAGCAGACCTGCCTGTCCGATGGCGGATTGCGCGAGGTGATCGATCACCCCCTGTTCCGGCTCAACATTCTGGCGGTCCGAGCCAAGGGGCCTCTGGCCAGCGACCACCGCCTGGTTCAGGGCCTGGGGTTGGCGGCATCGGCGTTGCTCAATGTGGTTTCCCGACGGACTTTGGGCCTGTTTTTCGAACGGACCCTTTTTTCCGACCCCAGGGATATCCCGCCGTTTTTCAACATGAGCCAGTTCCCCATCCATAAAACGCCGCTGTCCGTGGAAAACCTTCGGCTGGCCCTGTTGGCGTCGGGGTCCATTCCTCTGGTGATGTCCGGAGTCACCGATATTCCCGGCGCTTCCCGAGGGGTGTACCGGGATGGCGGGGTGATCGATTATCATTTGAACATCCCGCTGATGGGCGAAGAGGACGGTTTGGTCCTGTTTCCGCATTATTCCAGCCGATTGATCCCGAGTTGGTTCGACAAACACCTGTTCTGGAGAAAACCCAGCCGGAAATTCATGGAATCCGTCCTTGTGGTGGCTCCGGGGCCGGACTTATTGAGCCGCCTGCCGGATGGACGGATCCCGGACCGGAACGATTTTTACCGGTTCAAAGGCCGGGACAAGGACCGGATCGAGCAATGGGGCCGCGTGGTGGGGGAATCCCGCCGTCTGGCCGACGATTTCATGGACGCCGTGGCCTCCGGCCGGATTCGGGATATGGTCCGGCCGATGTTTTGAGGAATGGGGGGACCTATAGACGGGATATCCAATAACCCCGCTGGGCCTCGCTTTTTCTATTTTATGTTATCCATCATATTAATTTAGCTTGCTATTTGGCCGGATCGTCTTGAGACCCGCAGGTCGCCGCCGCCTTCAAAATGACATCGAGCCGGGGCGTGGGGGGCGAATCGAAGGCCCGATGCCATTCCTCTTCGGTCAGGACTCGGACCATGTATTCGGCCACGGGAAACAGAAGCTCCCAGCAGACCAGAGCTCGGCGGCAGGGCAGCCCCTGAGCCAGTTTGCGGCAATAATCAAAGGGGACGGGGCCGCCCAGGCTGGGGCAGCGCGTGGTCAGAGTATCGAAAATGGTGGGAACATCGATCATGGCGGCCATCCGGTCCAATCGGAACATGTTTGGTTCCGGGGAATCCGGTTGAGGATTCCCCGGCTGGGTCCGTGATCGTTACGGCTTGGGAAAGCCTTCTATGGATTTAAGCGCCCTCTGAATCTCTTCATCCGGCAGCACGTAATCGGTCAGTTTGCCGGCGAAATACTGGTCGTACGCGCCCAGGTCCACCAGGCCGTGACCGCTCCAGTTGAAGAGAATGGTTTTTTCCTTGCCTTCTTCCTTGGCCTGCTGGGCCACCTGGCAGACGGCCGCCAGGGCGTGGTTGGTTTCGGGCGCGGGGATGAAGCCTTCGGACCGGGCGAAGGTGACACCGGCCCGGAAGGTTTCCAGGTTGTGGTACGCCCGGGGCTCGATCAGCCCGTCGCGGACCAGTTGGCTGACCAGGGGCGACATACCGTGGTACCGCAACCCGCCGGCGTGGATGGGCGCGGGTACGAAGGTGTGGCCCAGGGTGTACATGGCCAGGAAGGGCGTCATTTGGACCGTGTCGCCGAAATCATAGGCGTACGGCCCTCGAGTCATGGTCGGGCACGAAGTTGGTTCAGCGGCGATGATCTGGATTTGCTTCCCCTCGATTTTATCCTGGATGAAGGGGAAGGCCAGACCGGCGAAGTTGGACCCGCCGCCGGCGCAACCGATGATCACGTCCGGATAATCACCGAACACTTCCATCTGCTTTTTTGCTTCCAGGCCGATCACGGTCTGGTGGAGCATCACGTGGTTCAGCACGCTGCCCAGGGAATACCGCGTCTGGCCGGTGGGATCGGTCACCGCCGCTTCCACGGCTTCGCTGATGGCAATCCCCAGGCTGCCGGGGGAGTTGGGGTCTTCGGCCAGGATTTTGCGGCCCGAGTTCGTTTCGCTGGTTGGGCTGGGCACGCAGTTGGCGCCCCAGGTCTGCATCATCAGCTTCCGGTACGGCTTCTGCTCAAAGCTGATGCGGACCATGAAGACCTTGCATTCGATGCCGTAAAGGTTGCAGGCGAAGGAGATCGCGCTGCCCCACTGGCCGGCTCCGGTTTCGGTGGTGATCCGTTTGATGCCGGCCATTTTGTTGTAATAAGCCTGCGGTACGGCGGTATTGGGCTTGTGGCTGCCCGCGGGGGAAACGCCTTCGTTCTTGAAATAGATTTTAACCGGCGCGCCCAGAGCCTGTTCCAGCCGTTCGGCCCGCACCAAAGGCGAAGGCCGCCAGATCCGGTACACGTTCAGCACATCGTCGGGGATGGGAACCCACCGTTCCTGAGTCACTTCCTGCTCGATCAGGGCCATGGGGAAAATGGGCGCCAGGTCCTGAGGTCCCGCCGGCTGGCCGGTTCCGGGATGGAGCGGCGGGGGGGGCAGGTTGGGCATGTCCGCCATGATGTTATACCAGGCGCGGGGGATTTCATCTTCGCTCAAGTACACTTTCTTGGTCATTCGGGCTACCTCCTCATTTGGGACAAAATGACACCATGGGTTTGGAAAACCCTGACCGGGCATCCATGCATTTGGAAAAAAATGAAACTCGGAAGTCACCAGCAAATCAGGGGAACCGCCGGCTCACCCGGACAAGGAACTCCCTTGGGGCTGGTTTATGGCCTCGTGGCTTCGGGGCGACCCGCGGGCGTTATCGCCGCGACCCGCCCCTTGGCCACGACCAAGGCGAAGAAAAGGAAAGAAG
>JAGVGV010000639.1 GCA_020056895.1 Deltaproteobacteria bacterium | reverse complement strand
CGAGGACGTCCGGTCCCGGGTCATGGCCATGGCCCTGGTCCACGAAACCCTGTATCAATCCTCATCCCTTTCCGCCATCGATCTGAAGCTGTACGTGCAAAAGCTGGCCGGTATCCTGGGCGCGGCCCACGGCGCGAATCGGCGGCGTTTGGCCTTGGTCCTGGAAGTGGATTCCCTGCCCATCGGCATCGATCACGCGGTTCCCTGCGGACTGATCATCAACGAACTGGCGGTCAATGCCTTCCAGCACGCCTTTCCTCAGGACGGACCAGGCCGAATTTCCATCACCGCCCGCGAAACAAAGGACGGCAAGGTTCAATTGATCGTGGCCGACGACGGCATCGGTCTGCCGCCGGATGCCGAACGGCCCATGTCCAACACCCTGGGGTTGACGTTGGTCCGGGGCCTGGCCCGGCAGCAACTGGGCGGTGAGCTGAACGTGGACGTGAACGGTGGAACTCGTTTCACCATCACCTTTCCAAACCGGGAACGGTCGGTCGAGCCGCCGGACCTGATTTCATGACCAACGGGCTGATGAGGCCCGTTGGACCGGCCTTCGTGATTCCATAACTGATCGGCGGATGAACATGCGGTCCAAAAACAAAAACAAGCGGCGAGGCCAGTACCATCCCGTTCCCAATATCCAACCCGGCGCCGCCCCCGCCAGCCTGGAAACTCAGCCCGGCGCCCGATTGCCCATCGTGACCCTCATCGCGTATGGGCCCGAAGCCATGGTGGAGAAAGTGGTGGTCTCCCCCTTCGACCCAGGGGCCTGGCAAAAGGAATGGCCGGTGGTCTGGATCCAGGTGGATGGGTTGGAACACGCTGAAAAAATGAAGGAAATTGGTGAAGTGACCGGAGTTCATCCCCTTTCCCTGGAAGATGCCGTCACTCCCGGCCACCGCCCCAAACTGGAGGAATACGACGAGAATCTGTTTTTACTTTTGGCCGCCCTGGCGCATAACCCAACAACCGCGGACGGGTCCGCGGGGAACGGCTCGGACGCAACCGGTCCCGCGATCGATATCCGCCAGTTTAGCGTTTTTCTCAGCCACCGCTTGGTGGTCACTTTTCAGGAGGGTCCGCTGGAATCGGTGGATCGGCTCAAGGAACGGCTGCGACAGCCCACCGCTCGGATCCGGCGGCGGGGAGCCGATTATCTGGTGTACGCGTTGCTCGATTCGGTGGTGGACCACTTTTTTCCGGCCATCGAGCGGATGGGCGATGAAATCACGCTGTTGGAGGAAGACATCCTGGCCGATCCCACCAAGGACTGGATGCCCCGGATTCACCGGGCTCGGAGGGAGCTGCTGGCCCTGGCCCGGTCTTTGTGGCCGCTTCGGGAAGTGGTCAGCCACTTTCTGAAGGATGATTCGGAAATCCTATCCGAAGATATTCATCCCTTTGTCCGGGACTGCCATGACCATGTGATCCAGGCGATTGAACTGGTGGCCGCCTTTCAGGAAGCCATGGCCGCCCTTTCGGACCTCCAGATGTCCGCCGCCAGCCACAGGATGAACGAAATCATGAAGGTCCTGACCATCATCGCCACTCTGTTCATCCCCCTTACCTTCATCGCCGGGATATACGGCATGAATTTCGATTCCAACCGGTCGCCCTTCAATATGCCCGAACTGGGCTGGTACTGGGGATACCCCTTCGCCCTGGGGTTGATGACCCTGGTGGCCCTGATTTTGTTGTATTATTTTAGAAGAAAAAAATGGCTGTAGCCTACAAGAAGTACTGAACTTTTTCCCTCGAACGCCGGAATCACCGCCCAGCCGTTGTCCGGTCCGTCTCCTGCTTGACGCCCGTGGGCCGGCCGGGATAGGGTATCCATGAAGGCTTTGGGGGAAAAGCCATGAGTGGAGGTGTTCGTGGTCCGGCTCCGGTTTATCAGCTTCGGCCGGTGGGTGGCCACCGTGTTGGTCGTGGGCCTGTTGGCCGCGGCCCTGGCGGCGATGTACTATCGGTCGGCCCGGGACAAGGAAATTTTAGCCGCCGGCCGGCAGGCCCAGGAAGGTTTCTGGTCGGAACTGGACCGGGTTTCGGAAAAAACTCTGGGTTCTCTGGAAAAAGTGGCGGTTTCCCTGGCTCAGGATACGGAAATCCAATACCTGATGGCCTCGGGACAGAATGCCCTGGAAGCCGAAGGCGGCGGATCCGGCGGCCCCAGATCTGAAAAAATCAGGGATCGCCTGCGCGACCGGATGACGGCTCGGTGGGGCCAGTTGGCCGGCGTACACGGCGTGGAATATATTCATTTTTACCTTAGCCCGGGCGGGCTGACTTTTTTACGGCTGCCCCATACATCCCGCTTTGGAGACAATGCCTCGGATGTTCTGAGCCTTCTGACTCAAGCGGAAAAGGAACTGAAATCCGTCAGTGGTTTCGCTACGGGCCGGGTTTTTTCCGGGCTTCGGGCCATAGCGCCGGTGGTGGTGCGGGACTTGGCCACCGGTTCCGAGCGGCACCTGGGGTCCATTGAAGTAGGCATCCCCCTGGGACCGATCCTCAAGAAACTCCACGAAGCCCACGAAGCCGATCTGGCCGTGTTTCTGAATCGGGATCACGTTACGGCGACTTTGTGGCCGGAATTTCGGACCACCCAGCCGGCCGACGCCCTGTGGACCGGGCGGTTCTTTCTTCAGGCCGCCACCAGCGACCACATTACCGAACTGTATCGAAACCCCGCGATTTCCCGTCTGGTCATCACGTCCGCCGAAAACCAGGATTTTGAAAAACCGCCCGATCTGGTCACCGCCTGGCTGGGCGGTCGGACCGTGCTGGTCATGGCCCGCCCGTTCGGGGAAAAGCAGGCCGACGGTTCGTTTCGGTCCGTGGGCGCCGTGGTGACCTGGCTTCCCTTGAGCGGCATGATCACCACGGGCCGGGCTCTGGTCGAAAGCGCGGTGTACGGCCTGTTGGGCTTTTGCGTGACCATGGGGATTATCCTTTTATCCTGGCGGACGGCCGACCAGGAACTGAAAAGGCTGGTGAATTTCAGAACCAATCAGCTTTCGGAAAAAACCAAACAGCTCGATTACATCAACCGCCGCCTCCGTTCGGCCGAACAGCGGTACCGGGGGATGTTCGAAAACGCGGTCCAGGGGATGTATCAGGCCAGCCTTTCGGGCCGGTTCCTCAGTGTGAACCCGGCTCTGGTGGGGCTGTTGGGCTATGACCGGCCGGAAGAGCTTCTGGCCATCCGGGACGTGGCGGGGGAATTGTTCGCCCGTCCCGAGGAACGGTCCGAAGCCATCCGAACGGTCAAGGAAAAGGGTGAGTTGGTGGACCGCCAGTTCGAACTTCGAACCAAGGACCAGCGGCCGGTCTGGGCCCGGATGTACGAGCGGTTGACCGAAGACGACACGGGCCGGCCGATTCTGGAAGGGATTCTGATCGACCAGACGGCCAAGCACCTGGCCGATGAGCAGATCCGCCGCAGCGAAGAGAAGTATCGGGGGATCATCGACGCCACGTCGGAAGGGGTGGCCATTCTGGACGCGGACATGAGAATCCAGGATGTCAACGGCGCCCTGGCGAGGGCTTTGGGGTTTCCCCGGGACCAGATATTGGGCCGGCGACCCGATGATTTTTTCGACGATGAAACAAGGGACTTGTATCAGGCCGCCGAACCGGGCCTCCGGTTTTTAGCCCATGCCCGGTTCGAAGCCGATATGGTCACCCGGTCCGGCCATGCGATCCCTTTTCTGATCAGCCGGAGCCGGTTCAAGGACGACCCCGGCCGGGTGACCGGGTACGTGGCCTTTTTTACCGATCTTTCGGAACTGAAAAAGGCTCAGGAAGAGCTCCAACGGACGGAAAAGCGATTCCGAGGCCTGTACGAAAATGCCATTCAGGGCATTTTTCAGTACGATGCCTCCGGCCGCCTGCTCGGCGCCAACACCGCCTTCGCCCGATTGTTCGGGTACGATACCCCCGGGGAACTCATGGCGGAACCGGACTTGTCGAACTATGTGAGCCTTTCCGTCGATGACATGGCGCGGCTAGGGCAAACGCTTTTGGAAAAAGGCGAGTTGCTGAACCTGGAAGTGGAACTCCGGCGTAAGGATGGAACTCCGGTCTGGGTTTTGGGCAACGTGTGGCTGACCGTGGATCAGGACGGTGAACCAATGATTGAAGGCATCGCCGTGGACACCACGGATAGGAAAAAGGCGGAACAAGCCCTCCACGAGGCCCGCCGCCTGGCCGAAGCCGCCAGCCTGGCTAAAACCGACTTTCTGGTCAGCCTCAGCCACGAAATCCGCACTCCTTTGGGCGCCATTCTGGGGCTGACCGATCTGACCCTGGCCTCCGATCTGGAACCGGAACAAAAGGAAAACCTGGACACCGTTCGGGAATCCGGCCGGCATATATTGAAGATCATCTCGGATATTCTGGACCTTTCCCGCATTGAAGCCGGCCGGGTGGAACTGGAAAAAATTCCCTTTGACTTGAGGGAAGAGATGCGGACCCTGATCCGGCCGTTCCAGGCTCAGGCATCGGCCCGAGGCCTCCGGTTGACCACCGTGGTTTCGCCCAAAGTGCCCCGGTTCCTGAGCGGCGATCCCTTCCGGCTTAGGCAGGTGCTGGCCAATTTGATCAGCAACGGGTTGAAATTCACGGAACAGGGCGAAGTGACCGTGGCGGTCACTCCGGCCGCGCCATCGGACGAACCGGCCCGGGAAATGGTCTTGAGGTTCCTGGTCCGGGATACCGGTCCGGGGATTCCCGAAACACAAAGGGAATCCATTTTTGAAACCTTCAGCCAGGCGGACCCGTCCATCGGCCGGCGGTACGGCGGATCGGGACTAGGGCTGGCCATCAGCCGACGACTGGTGGAAATGATGGGCGGAACCATCGCCGTATCTTCGGGCTCCGAAGGAGGCAGCGTGTTCGAATTCACGGTCCGGCTGGATCTGGACGGAGCCGATGCCGCCGTCCCTTCCACCCTTCCCGATTTTCAGCCGGTGGGGGAAACATCGGCCTCCCTGTCCATCCTGTTGGCCGAAGACAACGCCATCAGCGCCCGG
>JAGVGV010000618.1 GCA_020056895.1 Deltaproteobacteria bacterium | reverse complement strand
GTCCGGGGGGCTTGGGCCGGCACGTGGTCGCATGCCATGGCGATGCGGAGTAGCTCTTCGCGCCGAATATCGTTGGCTTCCCCGGCGGCCATGGACCGGGCCAAGTCGGCGTGCCGGCTGCTATACGCGATCAGGGCTTCGGCCGTGATCCGCATGGCTTTGAGCTGTTCCTGCTTCCGGTACGCGTCGGGGTCGGCGAAAAAGTCCAGCTTGCCGATGGCCTGGTCGATGTCGGCGATGAAATCGTTCATCCCTTTTTTGTAAATCTTGCCGTCTAAAACCGTGTGGCCCGGAGCCCGCTGCTCCATGAATTCGGTGAACAGGCCGGCTTCGTACGCGGCGTGCCATTCCGGCGTCATGGCGGCGAGAATCCGTTCCCGCATGGTCCGGCCCCGCCAATAGGGAATCACGAGTTCCTCGTATTGCCGGCGGGTGTCTTCATCTACGCGGTAAAAGGTGAGGGGCCGCGAATCAAGGACATCCAGGTCTTCGAGCGAATGGCAGCAGAGTTCCGGACAGGTGGACGTAGCCTTGGGCTGGGGGCCGCGCTCGCCCACGATCAGTTCCCCATCGCCTATGTACAGGCTTTTGTTTTCCAGAATATACTTGAAAGCCAGGGCCCGGCGCATGGGGGCGGAGGCTTCGCTCATGGTTTGATACGCCCGGGTGACCAGCACCGCCCGTTCCGCGGTCAGCCGTTCCTTGGCGTCGAGGCTTTCTTTTCTTAGTTTCGCCACGCGTTCGTTCATTTCAGCTCTGGCTCCTTATGCGGCCCGAATCCCGCAAGGAGCCCCGTGCGCCCCATGATGGATCGGCCGGAACACGCCCAAGGGTCAGCCCAGGCTCACCTGGAACCCAAGGGATTGGAATATCTGTACGATCCGCTCCATCCGTTCCGGATCGGGTCTGAGGGTATCCGGCAGGGGGCAGGGGATGCCGAGGAGCCGGTATTTTTCCAGGCCCGTTTCATGGTACGGCAGGATCATTATATACGAAATTTTGTCTAGGGCCTTCAAAAAAGCGGCCGCGGCCTCGATGTTGGCGTCGTGGTCGTTCACTCCGGGGATGATGGGAATCCGGATCCAGATTCGGGCTCCGGCCTGGTTCAGCTTTTTCAGGTTTTCGAGGATCAATTGGTTGGAAACGCCGGTGTACCGGCGGTGGGCGTCATCGTCCATGATCTTGAGATCGTAGAGAAAAAGGTCGATAAACGGCCGCAGCCGGTCGATCACGCCGAAGGGCGCCAGGCCCGACGTATCCACGGCGGTATGGATTTCCTCCTTTTTGCAGGCGGCCAGGAGGGCTTCCAGAAATTCGGGCCGAGCCAGGGGTTCGCCGCCGGAAAAGGTAACGCCGCCGCCGGACTGTTCGTAAAAGGGGAGGTCTTTCCTTATTTCGGCCATGACCTCGGCCACGGTCATTTCGCGGCCAATGGCCTGGCGGGCTTCGGCCGGGCAGACTTGTTCGCACCGGCCGCACTGGCGGCAAAGGTCGGCCCGCCGGACGATCACGCCGCCGGAAAGGGAAATAGCTCCTTCGGGACAGGCCTTCAGGCAGTCCCCGCAGCCAATGCACCGGTTTTCCCGGAACACCATTTCGGGCGGGTACGCCTGGCTTTCGGGGTTGTGGCACCAGGCGCAGGCCAGGGGGCAGCCCTTGAGGAACACCGTGGTCCGAAGGCCGGGGCCGTCCCTGGTCGAATACTTCATGATATTGAACACCACGCCGGTGGGCGGGTGATGGGTCTGGTTCATCCGGATCGTCCTTATCCCTGATCCATAAAGATAATTCCGGTCCCGAGCCGGATCAAGCCGGGGGGGCGGGCCGGGATTGGATGGTACTCCCGGGATCGATTTGCGTCAACCGGTCTGGATCGCTGATGACGAAGTGAGGCCGGAAAAGGGCTTGGCCCTATCCGGACACCGCCGCTCGGCCGGCGTCCCTGGACGGCCCGGTCCGGTTCATGGTAGGTTGGCCGGCAAGGATAACCAGAAAGCGCCCCGGAAACGGGCGAGGGGGGAAAAGGAAATATGGCCGAGAAAACCCCCAAGTATCAGCATATCAAGAATTTTTTGGTGGAAGGGATCCGTTCGGGCGGTTTTACGGACCAGGTGCCTTCGGAAAACCAGTTGGCCGTTCAATTCGGCGTGAGCCGGATGACCGCGAGGCGGGCTCTGGATGAACTGGAACGGGACGGGTCCGTGGACCGGATGCCCGGCAAAGGGACGTTTATCCGGAAATACCGGCATTATACGCGGGGATTTTTCCGGGTGCGGCCTTTTCGCAAATGGGCCGAAGATATCCGGGCCGTGTTGAAAACCAAGGTTTTGGAGGCCCGCCTGGTGGATCCGCCACGGGACGTGGCCGCGAAGCTGGAAACCGAAGAGCCGGTGATTATCCTGAAAATTCTCAATTATTTCGATGACGTCCCGGTCCGGTATTCCGTCCGGCGCCTCCGGGCGGACCTTTGTGCCGGAATCCTGGACGAAAACCTGGAAGAAGCGAGCATCCACGATATCCTGATCAACAAATTCAATCTGCCCATGACGAGGATCACTCAGAGCCTGACCGCCATCGGCCTTTCCGAAGACCTGGCGCCGCTGTTCGAGGCATTGCCGGGGCATCCGGTCTTTTACTTCCAACGGCTGGCCTATTCCTACGAAACCCCGGTCACCTATGTGGAATACTTCATGCGCGGGGAAATGGCCTTCGAGGACACCTTTGTTCCTTTGATGGAAGGCGCGGATTTCGATCGTAAATAGCCGTTAGCTATCAGCTATCAGCTATCAGCCATCAGCCGTCAGCTTATTATGAAGGAATGTATTTTGATTCTCATCCGATATATGTGGCGAAAGTGAATCCTGGTGGATCATCAATCGAATTCCATCCTCAAAAAGCTGACCGCTGAGAGCTGAGAGCTTCTAAGTCGAAGCCTCGGGTGTCCAAGTGGCTTGAAACCCCTTGACAGGACTCCCGGGCTCGCCTAGACTTTCAAGCTGTATATACAGCCGGCTGGCAGCAGCGGATACCCAAGAATCGCCGCCGTTCGGTTTCGGCTGAACCACCACGCCCCATATCGAGGTGATCGCGGCATGTCTTTGGAAATGTTAGGCAAATTGGTGGCCGACGGCGAGGCCGACGAGGCGAGGGCTCTGGCCGCCCGGCTGATCGCGGAAGGCCAGGGCCCCCTGGCCATGATCGAATCCCTGACCGGAACCATGGCCCAGGTGGGCGATCTTTTCGCCCGGCTGGAAATTTTTCTGCCCGAAATCATGCTGGCCGGCGAAGCCCTGACCGCCGTGGTTCAGGAACTGGGGCCGGCCTTGGAAAAAGCCGGAGGCCGGAAGTCCAGGGGCCGGGTGGTATTGGGCGTAGTGAAAGGGGACCTTCACGAAATCGGCAAGAACATCGTTAAGTTGATTCTGGAGACCAGCGGGTTCGAAGTGAAGGACCTGGGGTACAACGTGGATTCGCTGGCTTTCGTTAAGGAAGCCGAAGCGTACGGCGCGGATTTCATCGGCGCGTCGTCGCTGATGACCACGACCATGCCCCGGCAGAAGGAGATCATTGAAATTTTGAAGGACAAGGGCTTAAGGGACAAGTTCAGGGTGGTGATTGGCGGTGCGCCCACGTCCCGGATGTGGGCCGAACAGATTGGCGCCGATCTGTGGTGCCCGGACGCCAAGTCCGCCCCGGATTTGTTGGCCGGCCTTCTGAAGTAGGTTTTCCGAACCTTTCGGTGTTTCACGGTTTTTTCTGTTCCCCGGCCTGGGGCGGTTATTGCCGCCCGGTAACCGCGCCCATCAGGGAGGCTTGTTGAGCCCATGTCGTATGTCAGCCGTTGTTGGGAGATTCTGGAACGGTCCAAAACCGGGCCGATCATGGACGAAAACGATTTTTTGCCCAAGCGCTTCACCCCCGCGCTGAAAAAGCTGATCCGGGAATACGACCTGAAGTACGATCCCGCCACGCCCTGTCCTTCGGACGAGGCCATGGCCGACCGCTTGTTCCAGGCCGCCGTGGACCTGGTGGTCCGGGTGGGGTACTACAACACCGACACGCACCGGATCATCCAGATCACGCCGGAGGAAATCCGCGAAGCCCTGTACACGGCTCCGCGCCAGTACTGGGTGGGGGGAGGCCGGGACGCCCGGTTGTTCGAGCACCGGATGGTGGAAGACCGGCGGCCGCCGTTTTGCATCCTGAGCCCGGATATTACCGTGGACGAAAAATACCACCAGTCCATGTGCCTGGCCTACCTTAAGGAGCCCCTTCTGGACGGCCTGTGCGGCCCGATTCTGGAGGAAACCTTTGGCCACCTGATCGAATCGGGCGGACCCACGGAAATTTCCGGCTGCACTCAGCATATTTACAACCAGAAACTCGCCGCCCGGCTGGTGGGCCGGCCCGAAGTGTTCATGGTGGCGGTGGGCACGGCCGAGCACGACAGCGGCCAGATCGCGGTGTCCAACGAACAATGGGGCGTCCGGAAAACCGACGCCCGGCTGGTGGGGGCCTTGACCGAATTTAAAACCGCCGACACGCTCCTCAACCGGTCCCTGCATTACGCCCAATATGGCTGCCATACCGGCCATTTGACCGGACCTATCTACGGCGGGTGGTGCCTGGGGTCCGAAGGCACGGCGGTGACCATCGCGGCCTACAGCCTGTTGGGGCTGGTGGTCCACGGTGCCACGTTCAACCAGCATTTTCCCTTCCATCTCAATTACGGGTCCAACACCACCCGGGAACTGCTCTGGTCCATCGCCATGGCCGGCCAGGCGTTGTCGCGGAACACCGGCCTGTTGTATACATCCAATGGGTTCGCCAACGCCGGTCCCATGACCCGGATGCTTTTTCTGGAAACCGCCGTCCACGCCATGGTTTCCACGGTCACGGGCTGGCATTTGTGGGAAATGGCGTCCACCAGGAACAAATACCGCAACCGGGCCACGCCGCTGGAAGCCCGGTTGGGGGCCGAAGTGGGCCACGCCGTGGCCCGGCGGGGACTCACGCGGGAACAGGTGAACGAACTGGCTTCGCGGCTTTTGGCCGAATACGAATCCATGGCGGCGGACGCTCCGATCGGGTCCGAGTATCACGAATGCTACAATCCGGCCAAAGCCGTGCCCACCACCGAACACTTGGACCTGTACAAAAGGGTCCGGGACGAACTCGCCGGGTTGGGCCTGGTTTTTCCGTATTGAGGTTCTTGAGTCCATGATGGATGGGGACCTTCCATGAGCACAATGCCTGTCGAATCCTTGGCTCTCGCGGCCAACCGAGCCGCGGCCGATTTTCTGGAAACCGGTTCGGCCCACGATCTGGACGTCGCGGTCCGGGATGTGGCCCGGATCTGGGGCGGTTCCCGGTACCAGCCCACTCCTGAAATCCAGGCCATGATCCAGTCCATTCTGGACCGGGCCCGAACTCTGGTTCACCCCCGGGCGGCGGCGTGCGAACACCGGGTGCGGGAACGGTTGGATGACGGCCGTCTGATCCTTGAAAACCACCGGGTCCTGGACCTGGGCGACACGTCCGGCGGCGCCATTGGGTCCCTGGTGGTTTTGGCGGCCTCGATTGGACCGGAGTTGGAAATCCAAACCCGAGCTTTGGCCAGCCAGGGCCGGTACGCGGAATCCACCGCGATGGACGCCGCCGGGACCGCCTTGTTGTTGGCCTGGTCCAGGGCGTTGACTTCCGGAATTGAAAAAATGGCCGGCGACCGGGGCGGGTTTATCGGCCGGATCGTGAGGCCCGGGGTGGGGGGCGTGCCTTTGGAACGGCAGGTGGACCTGTTCAGCCTGGTGGACGCGGAAGCGATCCAGGTCCGGCTGAATTCATCGTTTCTGATGGAGCCCATAAAATCGGTCTCGAGGTTTCTGCTGGTGAC
>JAGVGV010000704.1 GCA_020056895.1 Deltaproteobacteria bacterium | reverse complement strand
GGCTGGCTCAGGCGGCCAAGGACCTGGGCGCCCGACTGACGGAACTGGACCGGCCCACCCGGGTTGGGACGCCCGTCGGCGCCGGGTGCCGGAGCCTGGAGCTGTCGGCTCGGGTGCTGGAGGCGGATTTCATTATCAGCCTCCCCAAGCTTAAAACCCACAGCCTGATGCTGTTGACATTGGGCGTAAAAAACCTGTTCGGAACGGTGGTGGGCCGGCGGAAGCAGGAATGGCACCTGGCGGCCGGCGTGGATCGGGACCGGTTCGCCGGGTTATTGTTGGATATTTACCAAACCGTCCGGCCCGGCATGACTATTTTGGACGGTGTTTGGGGCATGGAAGGCCGGGGGCCCTGCAATGGAAGGCCTCGCCGGGTGGGCCTGGTGGCCGCGTCCACGGACGCGCTGGCCATGGACATGGTGGTGGCCCGGATTCTGGGCGCGGATCTGGCCCGGTTCCCTTTGTACCGGACGGCTCTGGCCCGGGGGTTGGTTTCGCCGGGGGCCTCGGGGATCCTCACCCTGGGGGACGATCCCGCCGGCCTGGCCGTCCGCGGCTTTAAACTGCCCGACGTGGAATCCGGATCGCGGCTTCCCGGCTTCGTGGGCCGATGGGGCCGGAAGCATTTGATTTCCCGTCCGGTTCAGGACGATGGCCGATGCGTGGGCTGCCGGAAATGCGTGGAGGTCTGCCCCGCCGACGCCCTTCAGGTGGCGGACCATCGGGCCCGGTTCGATTACGGCCGCTGTTTGCGGTGCTATTGCTGCCAGGAAGTCTGCCCGGAAAACGCCATAGGGTTTGAAACGGGCTGGGCGCTGAAGATGGTGAACCGCCTGGGCTGGTAAAGTTTTTCCAGAGGGTCAGATCGGCCAGGGCGGTGGGTTCCGGGGCGACGGCGGGGCCATGTAACTATTTTTTAATCAGAATATAGCTATTTTGATAACTCGCTGGAAAAATTAATTTATTCTTACACCCGGAGTGTTCCCGGGTTTAGGGGGGTAGACCTGGCCGGAATCCGGGTTCGTTCCAAACTTCCATTTAAAAAGATAAGTTACGGGCTGTTTTTGGCCTTCGAAATCCGGTTGGCCGCCTGCGTGTACCGTGGATCCGCCAGCGAAAAAGGTTTGACAACCCTGGATCAAGGTCATAATATGACTGACGCGACCCTTTTAAGCCTGAATAGTGAACATTGACCGCGACCCAACCGGGAGTGAAACGCGGTGGTGGCCAAGCCACGACCAAATTCATGCGGCAACGTGGGGAGAGGTCCGTTTTTGAACCCTTCCCCGGACGATTGGTTTGTGGGGTTCCAGAAACGCGAAGGAAACGGGACTTTTAACCAAGCCTTAAGCAACAATCGAGGAGGTGCCGAGATGAGGAAGTGGTTGGTGGTGGTTCTGGCGGTCGTGGCGGTTCTGGCCGCGGCATTGCCTGCTCTGGCGCAGACGACAAACCCGATGGATGCGTGGAAGCCCAGTTTCGATCCCTCGGGGGCGAAGTTCAAGGCCGTGGTATCCAACGTATCCAACCCGGCCATCAAGGGTGTGTACACGGGGTTCGCGATCCGGGATGAACTTTGGAAGCGCACCAATGGTCAAATCTTTTTCGATTACCGTCCCTTTTCGCAGTTGGGCGGTGAAGTGGAAGTGCTCAACCAGCTCCAGACCGGAACCATCCAAGGCATGGCGGTCAGCTCGGTGGCGTCCACGAACCTGGGCCCCCGGATGGGCGTGGTGAACCTGCCCTATCTGGTGGACACCTTTGAAAACATGGAGAAATTCGCCGCCAACAAGGAATTGTACGGACAGTTCCTGGATGCCATGAAACACCAGGGCATCATCGGCGTCAACGTATCCAGCTACGGCCAGTACGGCTGGGCGACCACGACTCCGGTCCGCAACCTGGCGGACGCGGGCAAGGTGAAATTCCGGATCGCCGAAGCGGCCGTGAACAAGCTGACCTACCAGTCCTGGGGCTTGAACCCCGTGGTCATGCCGTGGCCGGACGTGCCCATCGCCCTGAAACAGGGCGTGATCACCGGTTTGGATCACACCGCCATCGTGTGCAACCTGACCAAGAAGTTTGAAGTGGCCAAATACTTTACCGAACTGAACTACGCCCAGGGCCTGTTCATCTGGGTGTTCAACGAGGCTTGGTTCAAAACCCTGCCGCCCGATCTGGCCAAAACCTTCAAGGATGTCGTTACCGAAAAATGCAACGAAATGCGGGTCGCCACCAAAGCCCAGCAGGAAGAACAGATCGCCGCCGCCCAGAAAGCGGGCGTTGAATTCATCAAGCTGTCGGCCGCGGACATGGAAAACCTCCGGGTCAAAGGCAAGAAGGTTCATGACAATTACGCCGGTGAAATCGGCGCGGATTACCTGAAGAAGGTCCAGGACCTGCTCGGCTTCAAATAGAAGCCGTTTTATCCTCACCGGCCGGACGGTCCGCCGTCCGGCCGGAGGCCTCCGCCTTTGTTTTCCAATCCTTCGGCCCTAGGGAGACGCGAACGCATGTTGGGCAGAATACTTGATTTTCTGGATAAAATCCTGACCTGGTTCGAACACTGGGTTCTATTCATCAGCGTGATGGCGGGCCTGGGTTCCCTCTTCGCCAACGTGGTGCTCCGGTACGGATTCAACTATTCCCTGGCGTGGTCCGAGGAACTGATCCGCGAAATCATCATCATCACCACCTTCGTGGGATGCAGCACGGCCATCAAGAACCGGAATCAGATCGTCATCGACGCCTTGCCTCAAACCATCCCGCGGTTCAAGATTCCATGCCTTCTGATTAATTTGACGGCCAGTTTGTTTTTCTCCGTGGTCATTTTCGTGTTGGGGTGGCAGTCGGCCGCGCTTCAGGCTCAGACCGCGCAAAAAACGATTATTATGGAAATTCCTCTGGAGATCCTGTTCGCCACGCTGCCCCTCATGGGCGCGCTGATGTTCATCCGGACCCTCCAGTCCCTTTATAATGAAGTGACCACCCGGTACTTCCCGAAAAAGGGAGCGGCGTGACGATGCGGTTCAAGGAGCCGTTTCACGCTCGTTCATCCCATCCCGGGATACCGGGTTTTAAGTCCACCTCAAAGGGAAAAACGACATGACGCTGGAAATAATCGTCGTTCTGCTGGTGCTTCTGGGGTCCATGGCCGCCACGGTGCCGGTCTTCATGTCCTTGTTCTTCGCCTCCGTGGCGGGTTTGGTGTTCTTCACTCCCCTGCCCATCGATATTTTGGCCCAAACCTTTTTCCGCAGCATGGACAATTTCGCGCTGGTGGTGGTGCTGTTTTTCATCTTGTGCGGCAACATCATGACCGCCGGGTCCATTGTGACCAAACTGATCCGGATCGCCAATACTCTGGTGGGTTGGCTGCCCGGTGGATTGGGCATGGCCGGGATTGTGGCCTGCGGGTTGTTCGGCGCGATTTCGGGGTCCACCGTGGCCACGGTGGTGGCCATCGGCGGGTTCATGATCCCCGCCCTTTTGGAACAGAAATACGACGAAAAATATACCGTGGGCGTTATGACCACGGCGCCGATTTTAGGCATCATCATCCCGCCGTCCATTTCCATGATCCTTTATTCCATGGTCACCAACTGCTCGGTGGAAAAACTGTTCATGACCGGGTACGTCCCCGGCCTCATGATCATCGTATCCACATGCGTCTATACGTTTTTCGTCTGCCGCCGTGGCGAGCAGATCAAGTCGCCCAAACCGACTTTCCGCGAAGTGTATTTGGCCGTCAAGGACGGCATTTGGGCGATCATGCTGCCGGTGATCATTTGCGCCGGTATTTTTTCGGGGGTGTTTACCGCCAACGAAGCGGCCGTGGTGGCCTGTGTGTATGCTTTCGTGGTGGAAATCTGTATCCATGGCGACTTCGGGTGGAACAAGTTTTTCAAGGTGTCGGTCAATTCCGCGGTCACTTCGGCCACGCTTCTGATCATCGTGGCCGGGGCCACCTGTTTCGGCCGGTACCTGACGTTTCGGAACATTCCCGTTTTCATCACGGAAGCGGTGGTCAACAGTATTCATTCGCCGTGGATGTTCCTTTTGGTCATCAACATCCTGCTCCTTATCGTGGGCATGTTCATGGACATCATTTCGGCCACGCTCATTCTAACACCCCTTTTTCTACCCCTGCTGTTCAAATACAACATCAACGTTTTGCACTTCGGCCTGCTCATGACCATCAACCTGGGCATTGGGTACTGCACGCCGCCTCTTGGGGTGTCGCTATACATCACCGGAGCCATGACCAACCGCAACCTCATTTATGTTACCAGGGCCTGCTTACCGTTCTTGATCATCCAGATCGCCGTTTTGCTTGTGGTAACGTACTGGCCGGACTCCGTGCTTATTCTGCCCAAACTCGTTTTTGGGGACGTGAGCCAAACCGCGACGTCGGGCATGTAGCACGATCTTTTTTGAAAAGAATCCACGTTTATCCTCGGCCGGGTCCTCCCGGCCGATATGTTTTTGGCGGTTCGATATTTTCGGAAAACGGATCAGCGGACGGGGTTTCGGCCGGAGGGGAACCGTTTGGGATTCACATACGAGAATTTCGTGGCCAGTTCCTGAATCAACTGCGGCAGGTTATCCCGGGCGAAAAAGTCGGCCCGGGCGAAATATTCGTCGGGCGCCACCATCAGCCCCTGGCTCACCAGGAAGGCGGCCTGGTTCTGGTCCCCCCCCTGCTCCAGGGCTTCTATCGTGGCCTGGCAGAGTTCCAGAAAGCGTTTCACCTTGGGTGGGGCGGGATGTTCCTGAATATAGCGGACATACGCCTGGATCATCTGAAGGACCGGCTGGGTTTGCGGCGTGGGCTTTTTCCCCAACAGACCATAGGCCTTTTTCAAAAAGGTCAATAAAATGCCGTCCACCCAAACCTCGGGTTTCACCAGAAAAACCCTTGCCTGCTTGAACAACCCCACGAAAATTTTCAACGCTTCGCTTACCTGGCCTTCGGCCGCCAGTCGGATCAGGCGGTCCCGGTGTTTGTACAGCGTGACCAATTGCGGCGGCGGCTGGGTTTTTTTGGCCTGGATGATGACCAATTTCAGCTTGCGCATGAGCGCCAGGATCACCGGGTGGATCTGAGGCGAAATGGAATCGTAAAACTCCTTTTCCCGGGCCAGGTACGGGTCGGTGTACATGCACCGGGCCACGTACCCGGACGATGTCAAGGCGTCGTTCTTGTATGCGTAGGCGATGGCCATGTTCCAAAAAACCGACCCCTGATTATGGGGATTGTACGTCAGAAGCTTGTCGTAGAACCGGATGGCCTGGTCCATCTGGCCCATGTTTCGGAGCCTGATGCCGGCGTAGTTGATTTCGGTGCAGACCTCGGTGAACCGGTTCTTGTCTTCAAGGGCCTGGAAATAGTAGGCCAGGGCGAGGTCGAATTTTTTGTTTTCAACGGCCTGGAGCCCCATCGCCAGGCATTGGGCCGAAGAGAGGGATTCGGGGGGGAGCTGGTCCAGGCCTTCCGTGGATTTTTGGGCAATGCCCATCATCCGTCGGACGGCCGGGTGTTTCGGGCCCAAAAGATCGGCCAGGTTCCACTTGATGATTTCATTGCCCACGGCCAGGGGCATTTCAAAGTCCGGGTCTCCGGAATGCTTGCGGACGGCTTCCTGGGCCTTGGCATGGGCGGTTTCGAAATGTTCGGCCGCCTCGGCCAGCATTTCCATGATTTCCGGGTCGGATGGATCGGCTCCGGCTTCGATTTTTTCCTGCACCTGCACCAGCCGCACGCTGGCGATTTCCTTATTGGGCGCGGGGGCTTCCAGAAAAAGGTCCTCGGCCTGGCCGAACCGGGCCAGAGCCCGGCCGTATTCCCTGCGGCGAACGTGTAGGCGGCCGCTTTCCAAATACGCGTCGATATCCTTGGGGTAGACCTCGATGGCCTGCCTGAGCAGGCTGATGGCCATGTCGTAATCGCCGGACTCCTTGCGCTGGGCGGCCTGAGACATGAACTGGTCATACTGCTTTTTGCGTTCGGAAAGCTGGCGTTCCGAAAGTTTTTCATCCATCCGCGTAATCAGTTCGTCTTTATCCCGAAAATACTGAGTAAGGTACTGCGTCAATTCAGCCAGATGGACCTGCAGGTTTTCCCGGGTTTGTTTGACCTTCCGTTCGCCCTGGAGCAATTTGGTGGATGGGACGGCGGACATGAAAAACGCGGCCGGCACGCGGAATTTGAAGAGGACTTCGATCAGCTTTTCCCTTAAATAATCCCCCACTTCGATCATGGGTACGGTTTTGGTCAGGGGTTTGAGCGGGTCCGCGTTCCGTTTGGCCAGGTGCGTCTTGATATCCAGGTACATGTTGTGGACCTGATCGAAAATGGGGTCCACGGCGTCTTTTTTGCCGGAGGGTTGGGGCCGGAGGGGCAGGTTGATGAGGATCAGTTGGAAATCGCTGGTGATCAGGGGGACCAGCCGCCCGAGGGCCTGGAAATAATTGGTGGGCACGGTGTGGTCCACCACGTTTTCGAACCCCAGGTGTTTGAGCGTGATGGCCGTGTGCTGGCGCATCACCGGGTCGTGGACGTAGACCGCGATCTTGGCCATGGCATGCGGAGAAAGATCGTAGGGAGCGGAAGGCATGGTCCGGTCACGTTCCTTTAGGGGGTTCCGCTGTCGTCCCCATCGGGGACGGTGTTCGCGCTTCTGGCCCGGATGGGGGCGGACCCATTATAGCGTCCGGAAGCCGGCTTGTCAGTCTTCGGTCGTTAAAATATGCGTGGAAAATGATACAATGAGTTCATGACCGCCACGCATCCCCGACACCTGCGCGATATCAGCCTTAAATGGAAACTGCTTATTCCCTTTTTGTTACTGCCCGCGGTGCTGACCGTTTTCCTGGTCGTCTGGGCCGCGTACAGCCTGCTGCAAACCTTGACCGGTCAGGAAGAGGTCCGGATTCGGGACGCGTACCAGTACCTCCAGAACCGGCTGGAGCTCCAGTTGGACTTCGCCGCCGGACTGGCGGAAGTGGCCGCCGCGGACCCCGCCGTCCAAAAGGCGGTGGCCGAAAGGGACCGGGAAACCCTGAAAACCCTGTACCTGCCCATTTATCAGGACCTGAAACGCCGCGTGGGCGTCAAACAGCTCCATTTTCACGCCTATCCTCCCCGGTCGCTCATTCGGCTGCATCAGTTGGACCGGTACGGCGACGACCTAAGCGACCGGCTGACCATTTTGATGACCTATGAAACCGGCGAAACGGTTTCGGGCATGGAAGTGGGGCTCACCGGTTTTGGCCTTCGCGGCGTGGCTCCGGTATATTACCAGGGTCATCTGGTGGGTACGGTGGAATTCGGCATAGGGCTTGAAAATTCCTTTCTGGAACGGTTCAAGAAGGATTACGGCATCGATTTGACCTTGTACCGGTTCGATCCCGACGCGTCCTTCCCCTTCCATGTTCTGGCCACCACGGCTCCGGATCGAGCCCATCGGGCCGCCATGGTGTATCGGACGGCCATGATCGATGGCACGGTGACCTTCCAGACCACCTCCGGCCGGGACGGAAACGTGGCGTACCTGGTGGGGCCTTTAAGGAATTATACCGGCCATGTGGCGGCGGTGGCCGAACTGAGCCGGGACCGGACCGAAGTGTTAAACCAGGCCCGGTTCCGGATTGGGCAATTGGCCGGAGCCGGGCTGGTTTCGCTGCTGTTCTCCCTGTTGTTCGTTTGGCGGATCGCCCGGTTGTTCCTGGCCCCCATTCGGGTGATGGTGGACCAGGCGGAAAAGATTACCCGGGGGGAACGGGCGTTTCAGGTCCAGGTGGTGGCTCGGGATGAATTCGGCACCCTGGCCGAAGCGTTGAACCGGATGCTGGCCAGCCTGGAAGGGACCCAGCGAAAGCTTCGGAACCAGGCGCGGGACCTCGAGATCCGAGTTCAGGAACGAACCATGGAACTGTTGCAGTCCGAAGAAAAGTTCCGCACCCTGGTCGATCAGATTCCCCTGGTGGTGTACCGGCTGGAACCCGGCCTGATCCGGTCTTTCGTCAATTCCCATATCGAAACCCTGACCGGCTGGCCGCCCGAGGACCAGGTGGGCGGTCCTGCGGTCTGGTCCGCCGCCATTCACCCCCGCCACCGGGCACAGGTGGTGGACGCCAAGGCCCGATGCCTGGAAACGGGCGCGGTGCTCGATATTGAATACGCGTTGCAGGACCGCCGGGGCAGGGAAGTGGATGTTCTGGATCATGCCGTCCCCATCCTGGATGATGCCGGCCAGGTCCGGTACCTGGAAGGGTACATGATCGATATCCGCGAACAAAAGCGCCTGAGGGAACAAACCGTAAAGGCCGAGGAACTCAAAACCCTGGGTGAAATATCGTCCCGTCTGGCCCACGAATTCCGCAACCCCATCTCCATTCTGGGGCTTTCGGCCCGGCGGCTGACCAAAACCCTGGGAGAGGCGAGCCCGGCCACGCCTTATGCCCAGATCATGCTCGAACAAACCGGCCGCCTGGAAGGCATCATGAACGCCATCCAGACCTATTTACGGCCCATGGGGCTCGAACGAACCCTGGTTCCGGGCGCGGCCTTTTTCGGGTCCCTGGCCGAAGCCGCCGCCGGGCCGGTCAAAACCAAGGACATCACCCTGCGGCTGAATCTCCCCGAAAAACAGCCCGATCTGTACATGGACCCCGTCCTCATGGAACGGGCGTTGATGAACCTGATCCGGAACGCGGTTTATCAAATGCCTCGGCGGGGCGTCCTCACCCTTCAGGTCACCACCGGTTTGAAAACCACGGAGATTCATCTGGTGTACCCCGCCGGATACCTCCCCGACGACCAACTGCGACATTTTTTCTATCCGTTCACCACCGAAGAAGCCGATGTCCACCTGGTGGACCTGCCGCTGGCGCCGGTCATC
>JAGVGV010000499.1 GCA_020056895.1 Deltaproteobacteria bacterium | reverse complement strand
GGTGGAAACCGATTCCAACCTGCCGTACTACTACGTGATCCTCGGGGCCATGGTGGTGATTTACCTGATCTGCAAGGGCGTAACCCGGTCCCACATGGGCCTGGCCTTTCGGGCCATTGGCCAGAACATGGAAGCGGCCCGGACGTCGGGCATCAACCCCACGTACTTCCGGATCGTCAATTTCACCCTCTCGTCCGCCCTGGTGGGCTGGATCGGAGGGCTGTACGCTCATTACTACGGGATTTTAACGCCGGACATCATGCTCACCTCGAAAACCGTGGAAGTGCTGGCGGTGGCGTACATCGGCGGCCGGGGCAGCCTGTGGGGCGGGGCGGCCGTGGCCTTTCCCTTCACCTTCCTCCTGGAAATGATGCGGTCCAGCCTGTCCCAGCTTCCGGGGCTGAACCTGGTGATCTACGGCGTGATCCTGATCGTGGTCATGGTGTATTACTCGGGCGGCCTGGCCGCTCTGTACTTAACCCTCGCGGCCCGAGCCCGGTCTTCCTTCTGGCGGTTCTGGATGGGTCTGAGCCGGGCCTGATCCTTGGCCCGGAAACGGAACGAGGCGACGTATGTTTTCAAAAATACTGGTCCCCTTGGATGGCAGTGTTTGGGCCGAAAGCGTTCTCGGCCAGGTGGAGGAATTGGCCCGGATGACCGGCGGCGAAGTGCTGCTCCTACAGGTCACCCCGTCCCCCGCTCCGCCGGACCCGGAAGAACCGGATAACCAGCCCACGGTGGTCGAACGGGCCGAAGGATATTTGAACCATGTGGCCGAACGGTTCCGGCGTCATGGCCTGACGGCATCGGTCCACGTCCGGTGCGGCCATGCGGTTCAGGAGATTCTCGATCACGCGGCGCACTATGCAGACCTCCTGGTCCTTTGTTCCCACGGCGGCAGCGGACTGAAATTGTGGGCCTTGGGCAGCGTGGCCGACAAGGTGACCCGCCATAGCCTGATACCCGTACTTTTGTTCCGCCAGGAAGGGTGATCTTTCGCCGCCCTCCCCCGGGTTCGGCCGTCGAAAAAGGGTCCGGCCAAGGCGGCCCGGGGGCCGGATAAATGAATCAAGGAAACCCTGAGGCCGCGAGACGAAAAATGGGACGAACCATCGGGACGACGCCCCGAGGCCTCACAAAAAATGAATAACCCACGATTGATTGTACGAATGAGGAGGAAACCATCATGAAGTCCCACGCGCGCGTGGTGGTCATTGGCGGCGGAGCCATCGGCTGCGGCGTTCTCTATCACCTGGCCCGGTACGGCTGGTCCGACGTGGTTTTGGTGGAAAAAAACGAACTGACCTCGGGTTCGACCTGGATGGCGGCCGGCAACTGCTCGTTCTACCATCCCAATTACTACGAAGCCAAGGTCCAGATGTGGTCGGTCGAGCTGTATCAGGCGCTCGAAGCCGAAACCGGTCAGCCCACGGGCTGGCACACCACCGGCGCCATCCGCCTGGGCACTACCCAGGAACGGATGGACGAACTGAAATACAACGCCACCAAAGACCGTTGCCTGGGTTTGAACGTCGAAGTGATCGGACCCGAGCGGATCAAGGAACTCCATCCGTTGATCAACACCGACGGCGTGCTGGGCGGCCTGTGGCATCCCGATGACGGCGACGTGGACCCGTACCAGGTCACTCAGTCCATGGCCATTGGCGCCCGGAACCGCGGCGCGGAGATTTATCGTTTCACCACGGTCACCGGCATTGACCGCGCCCCGAGCGGGGAATGGGTGGTTCATACCGACAAGGGCGACATCACCTGCGAACACGTGGTCAACGCCGGCGGCCTGTGGGCCCCCGAAGTGGGCCGGATGGTCGGCCTGGACCTCCCTTCCATTCCCTGCGAACACCACCACATCCTGTTCGAAGCCATGGCCGAAGCCGTGGACCGGAAGGAAAAGGGCCGGCACTTCCCCCTGGTCCGCGACCCCGATCTGAGCATCTACTTCCGGCAGGAAATGGATTCCTTCATCCTGGGCATGTACGAAAACCGGGCCGTGCCCTGGTATCCCAAGGGCGTGCCGATGGATTACAGCCAGAAAAGGCTGGCCACGGACCTGGAACGGATCACCCCCTGGGTGGAAGCCTGCTTCAAGCGGTTCCCCATCATGGAAAACTCGGGTCTGAAAGACATCACCTGCGGGCCGATCACCTATACCCCCAACGGCGATCCCCTGGTGGGCCCGGCCTTCCCGCACAAGAATTTCTGGCTTTGCTGCGGGTATTCCTTCGGCATCACCCAGGCCGGCGGCATTGGCCGGTACCTGGCGGAATGGATGATCAACGGCCAGCCGTCCATCGATCTGTGGCCGGCCGACAGCCGCCGGTATGGCGGGTACGTCAACCCCGTGTACAACATGCAGAAAATCAAGGACACTTATCCCCGGTTGTACGCGGTGCCTTATTTCAACCAGTTCCGCGACGCGGCCCGGCCGGTCAAAACCGCCCCCAGCTATGAACGCCAAAAGGCCGCCGGCGGCGTGTTCGGCGACACGTACGGCTGGGAACGGGCCCAGTGGTTCTCGCCCAAAGGTCCCGACGACCGCGACGTGGATTCCTGGCGCCGCACCAACTGGCACGAACCCGTGGCCGAAGAATGCCGCAAGGTGATGACCGGCGCGGGCGTTCTGGACCTGTCCGGCTTCGCCAAATTCATGGTCTCCGGTCCGGGCGCCGAAGCGTACCTGAACCGGATCGGCTGCAATTCGCTGCCCCAGAAGGTCGGCCGGGTGAACATTTTCCCCCTCTTGACCGAACAGGGAACCTTCCTTTGCGACCTGACGGTGAACCGGTTGGGCGCGGATCAGTTCATGGTGATCGGCGCGGCCGTGGCCAAACGGCACGATCATCACCAACTGCTCCTCCAGTTGCCCGAAGACGGAAGCGTCACGTTTGAAGACGCCACTACGAAGATGGGTTGTCTGGTCATCGTGGGTCCCAACTCCCGGGCCATCCTCCAGAAACTGACCGAAGCCGACCTCTCCTCGGCCGCCTGGCCCTTCGCCGCCAGCCGGAGGATTCTGGTCGACAAGACCCCTTGCATCGCCAACCGGATGAACTTCGTGGGCGAACTGGGTTGGGAACTTTTCCATCCCATCGAATACGGACTGCCGCTCTATGATAAGCTTTTCGAAGCCGGCCAGGACCTCGGGATCACCAACTTCGGCATCCGGGCCATGGATTCCATGCGGCTGGAAAAAGGCTACTGCACCTGGAAGGGCGAACTGAACATCCACCACACCCCCTGGGAAGCGGGCCTGGATTGGCAGGTGAAGCTGAACAAGGGTGATTTCGTGGGCCGGGAAGCCTTGATCGAACAGAAAAGCAAGGGCGTGCCGGCCAAGCTGGTGCTGATGGAAGTGGACGCCAAGGACGCGGACGCCATGGGGTACAACGCCATCTGGCACGAAGGCAAGTACGTGGGCATGACCTCGAGCGGCGGATACGGCCACCGGGTGAAAAAGAGCCTGGCCATGGGCTACATCTCCCCCGAACTGGCCAAGGAAGGCGCCCGGCTCGAGGTGGAAATTCTGGATGAAAAACGGCCGGCGGTGGTGGTTCCCATGCCGCTTTATGATCCCAAGAACGAACGGCTGAAGGGGTAAACGCCCAAAAGCCTCGTTTTTATAAAAAATCCCGAAGGCCCATCGTGGGCCGTGATGAAAAGCGGGCCGACCAGGCCGGACCTCCGGGACCGGCCGCCTCGGCCCCCCCGAATCCTCCCCGCCGGGGGAGGGTTCACAACGCACCAAAGGAGCGGTAATTCATGTTTGCCATGAAACGGCTATGGAACCGGCCGACCCAGAAGTCCGCCTACGACACGGTGATCATCGGCGGTGGTCTGCATGGGCTGGCGGCCGCCTATTATCTGGCCCGGGACCACGGCCTGACCGACGTGGCGGTGATCGATCGCCGGTACATCGGTTTCGGCGGGGCCGGGCGGAACACGGCCATTGTCCGGGCCAACCAGCGGACCCAGGAAAACGTCCATTTGTACAATGAAGGCCTGAAGCTCTGGCCCGAACTGACCCGGGAACTCGACTTCAACCTGATGTTTTACAACTGCGGCAACCTGAACCTGGTGCACAGCGAAGCGGGCTTGGGCGCCTTCCGCATGAATGTGGCCACGGCCCAGTTCTGCGGCGTGAAAAGCGAACTTCTGGACGCCAAGGGCTGCAAGGAAGTGGTGCCGCAGCTCGATATTTCGGACCGCCTCAAGTTCCCCATCTACGGCGGCATGTACCATCCGCCCGGGGGCACCATCCGTCACGACGCCCTGGTCTGGGGTTTGGCGAAAGGCGCGGCCAAAAAGGGCGTTCATATCCTGCAGCAGACCGAAGTGATGGACATCGGCGTGGACAAGGGCCGGGTGACCAGCGTACGGACGGACAAGGGCGTGATCAACGCCCGGCGGGTGCTCATCGCCGCCGGCGGGTACAGCACCCTTTTGTGCCGGATGGTCGGGATTCTCCTGCCCATTCACGTGCTCACCATCCAGGCCATGGTCAGCCAGCCCATGAAGCCCTTTCTGCACCACGTGGTCTCGTCCGGCACGTACCACGCGTACTGCCACCAGAGCCTCAAGGGGGAACTGGTCACGGGATCGCACATGGACCCCTGGCCCAACTACACCACCCGGGTTACGGCCCGGTACATCAAGCACCAGGCCGAAGCGCTGACGGAAATGATGCCCTGCCTGAAGGGCCTGAAATTCATGCGCATCTGGTCCGGCCTGGCGGATATGACCCCGGACATGGCCCCCATCATGGATGGCAACACCCAGGTGGAAAACCTGTTCTACGACGCGGGCTGGGGTTATTTCGGCTTCAAGTCCGCGCCCATCGCCGGCCGGTACATGGCCAAGTGGATCGCCACGGGTCAACGGCCGGACATTCTGTCGCCCTTCGGTCTCGAACGCTACCGCGAAGCGAGACTCCAGGGTGAAACCTCCACGCCCATCAACTACGGGCCTTGGGACTAAGGGGAGGTCCGTCATGTCGTATCTGTTGACCTGTCCCGTGTGCGGCAAACGCAACGGTTATGAGTTCCGGTTCGGGGGCGAAGAACGTGGTCCCCGGCCCGACGAAAAGGACCTGACCCCCCAATCCTGGCTCGAATGGGCTCATTTGAGGGAAAACGTGGGCGGTCCCCAGAAGGAATGGTGGTGCCATCAGCAGGGCTGCGGCCTCTGGTTCACCACCTGGAGGAACACTTTGACCAACCATGAAACCCCACCGGAGGAGGGAAAATCATGACCCGCCTGGCGCCCTCCCCCACGCAGCATATCGACCGGGGCCGGCCGATCTCGTTTTCGTACCGCGGCAAGGCTCTTTCCGGTTTCCACGGCGACACCATCGCTTCGGCCATGTTCGCCGCCGGAATCCGGATTTTTTCCAGAAGCCTGAAATACCACCGGCCCCGGGGGCTTTACAGCCTGGACGGTGAATCGAGCAACTGCCTGATGGAAGTGGACGGTCTGGCCAACGTGCGGGCCGAAAACACCTGGCTTAAACCGGGCATGTCGGTGCAGCCTCAGAACGTGAAGGGCAGCCCGGAACACGACTGGCTGGGCGTGATCGACCAGTTCGACTGGGCCATGCCGGCCGGCTTCTATTACAAAATGTTCCACAAACCGGCCAAAATCTGGCCCATGGTCCTGAACCGGATCCGGAACATGGCCGG
>JAGVGV010000353.1 GCA_020056895.1 Deltaproteobacteria bacterium | reverse complement strand
GGTCGGTGGCGTGCCGCCGGCCCCGCCGCCAGCCCACGCCGCCGGCCATCCGGTCCATCCGGCCCCTTAAATGCCATAAAAAATTGGCGAAGTACCAGCCCGTAACCCCGCCCAGCCGACGGATGGGGTCCCAAACATCGACCGCCGGGGCCTGGATGGTCACCCGGTACGCGGCCGTGATCACCGCGCCGCCGGCGTAGTCTTCGTCCCCGGTCTGGACCCATTCGGGCGGAACCATGGGACCGGCGTCAGCCCACGATGTTTCCACGATCTCCTGGCGGGTTTTGACCAGAATCCGGCGGATGGTTCTCCGGATGTCCATCAAATCCTGAGGTATGATGGTTTGGATCCGGCGGTCCACGCAGACCACGGTATTGTTGAGCCCTTCGGCCAGGGGCCGGGCCAGAGCCGCGTGAACCGGAGTGATGCCGTGGATCAGGTACGAACAGAGCCGGGGCGTCAAGAACGGAACGGCCAAAATGACTCGCGGGGGGAGGCCCGCTTCCTGGGCGTAGGCCTGGAACAGGTCCCGGTACGTCAACGCCTCGGGGCCGCAGATATCGAAATTCTGGCCCGCCACCTCGTCGTGGTCCAGGCAGCCGGCCAGGTACGTAATCACATTCCGGATGGAAATGGGTTGGACCCGGTTGTTTACTCCCAAGGGGGTGATCATCACCGGCAGCCGGTCCAGAAGATAGCGCATGATCTCGAACGAGGCGCTGCCCGACCCCAGGATCATGGCCGCCCGGAGGATGGTCACCGGCACCGGTCCGGACCGGAGGATGTCCCCCACGCGCTGGCGCGAAGCCAAGTGCCGGCTGAGTTTCTGACCTTCCGGAACCAGGCCGCCCAGGTAGATCATCCGTTCGAGACCCGCCTCGGCCGCGGCTTCAGCCATGTTCAAGGCGGCCTGGTGGTCCACCGTTTCGAAATCCTTGTGATACGGGTCCATGGAATGGACCAGATAGTACGCGGCCCAGCAACCCCGGCAGGCCCGGGCCAGGGATTCCTTATCCAGAACGTCGGCCTGGACCCGTTCGATCAATGGATGGTTGGCCCAGGGCCGGGCGGCCAGTTTGTCCATGGACCGGCCCATGGCCCGGACCCGGCGGCCTTCTTCCAACAGCCGGGGCACCAGCCGCCCCCCCACGTATCCGGTGGCGCCGGTGACCAGAACCGGTTGGTAGCTTCGATCCGTCATGGGCCGCTCGTCTGTTTTCATTCTTTTATAATTCATTGTACCACGATGGGCCCCATCGAGGCCACCAAACGGATCGATCCGCCGCCGCCCCGCCCCCCACCCGATTCAATATCCGGGCCGCGCCCATAAAAAAGCCCCGTCCAAGGGAACGGGGCTCGAAGGAGAAACGGTGCATGCTTCCTGGCGCCGTTTCGATCGGGAATCAGACGGGAACCAGCTTGACCTGGCTTTGGTAGAAAACGGAACTGCCGCCCACCAGGTCCACCAGCCCGGTGTTCTTGAGCACCGGGTCCACGCGCATGGCCGCGTTGCCGTGAACTCCGGTTCCCCGGCGGGTATCAGCGGCGGCCTTATGGCCATCGATTTCGAACTCGTTGGACCCATAGGCCCAGTGCCCGTGTCCCAGGGAAAAGGCCACGCAGCCCGGCCGCAGGCCTTCCAGCACCTTCACTTTACCGATCATTGGCTTTTTACCAAGCGGCCCCAGATCCCATAGGCCGGAAGGATTGGACGCCGAAACCAGCTTAACGGCCATTCCATTCGTCAACCCCAGCCGTTTGGCGTCGGCGGCGGCCACTTCCACGAAATTCTCCGGGTACAGGGCCTGCAGCCAGTAGTTACCGCTGGTGCGGCTCTTGGTCTGGCTGATCGTTTTGTAGGTTAAAAGGGTCAGATCATACCCTTGGGCCACGTCGTCCAGGGGCCGGCCCATGCAGTCCAGGGGACTCGGCAGGAAATCCGCGTAATGGAGATAGGGCTCGCCGGTCATCGAGTTTTTGGTCTTAAGCTGTTTCTCCAGGTAAATGCCCAGCATTTTTCCGTATTTGTTGACGAGTTGGTCGTTTTTGTACGCCTTGCCGAAATCCTGGAACCGGCCGCCCCGGTTCAGGACATACACGGCGTGTGGCCAGAGGGCTTCGCCCACTTTTTCCCTCCAGCGCTTGGCGTCGTAGGCCTCGACCGGCAGGTGCCGCCGGGCCTTTTCGAACAATTCCAGCTCATCCTTTCCGGCGGCGGCGGTCTTGTCCGACCCGTCCTCCTTTTCGCCGAAAGCCAGGTTGGCCACCATGCGGAGATACATGTCTTCGGGATGTTTCAAGTGAAGACCGGGGCCGAAGGCGTTTTCGCCAAAGCCAGGAAGTCCCAGCTTTTCAGCCAGACCCAAAAGCAGGGCTTCGAAAGAAAGAGGCATTTTCTGGCCATATACGGTCACGTTGTCCGTCAGCGGAGCGGAAATGGGCTGGCGGAAGGGCATCACCTTGAAGGGTACGCTGGGATGGGACCCGGAAAATTCCCAACGTTCCAGGTACGTCAGGTCCGGGAAAATGTAATCGGCGTACAGGCTGGTTTCGCCCACCACGATGTCCGAAACGATGAAGAGCGGCAGTTTTTTGGGGTCCGAGAGAATCCGGATCAGTTCGTGGCCGGCGGGCAGCGAGTACACCGGCGACCCCATGTACAGGATCAGGGCCTTGATGGGATAAGGGTACGCATCGCCGATGCTAGGGATGACTTCCTGGTAGATGTCCGAACTGAAGGGGTACCAGGGCCGCTTCGCGGGAAAGCCGGTGAAGAGGGTGGATTTGTCGTACACCTTGCCGCCCCGGATGATGTCCACGCCGTAGCCCTTGACCGCGCCGCTGATCTTGGACAGGTTATACGGCTGCCCGGGGCGGTCGCCCACGATGTTATACGTGGTGGCCTTGCAAAGGCCCCCCATCCAGTCGTGGTTGCCGATGAGGATGTTGACGAACATCCAGGCCAGAACATTGTAGAAGCCCGAGGTATGCTGGGAGACGCCCCGGTGGATGTCCGCCACGGCCCGTTTGCCGTGGCTGGTGAATTCCCGAGCCAGTTCAACCAGATCGGTTTCCTTAAGGCCGGTCGCGTCGGCCCAGCCGGCCATGTTCAGCCGGCCGGCGGTTTCCTTGTATACGGTGAAAACGGTTTTCACGCGGACGCCGTTCGCTTCCG
>JAGVGV010000010.1 GCA_020056895.1 Deltaproteobacteria bacterium | reverse complement strand
CCAGCGGCGGTGGCGGCCTGTGCGACATTTTGCGGGATCTCGCTCGTGGTGGCGCTTTGTTGTTCTACCGCGGCGGCGATGCTCTGAGCCATTTCATTCACTTGTCGGATCACGCCCACGATCTGGTCAATGGCTTGGACCGCTCCGGCGGTGCTTTCCTGGATTTCCTGAATCCGTTTGCGGATGTCCTCGGTGGATCGTCCAGTTTGGCCGGCAAGTTCCTTGACCTCGCTGGCCACTACGGCGAAACCCTTGCCGGCCTCCCCCGCCCGTGCCGCCTCGATGGTGGCGTTCAGAGCCAAAAGTTTCGTCTGTTCGGCGATGTCCACGATCACCTCGACAACCTTGCCGATATCCTGAGCGCTTTCCTTCAGTTTTTGAACCGCCTGACCGGTGGATTCCGCTAAATTCGCCGCTCGGGACGCGGTCGCGGCCGAATTGCCGGCATTCTGAGCGATCTCCGCCACGGATGCGGTCATCTCCTCCACCGCGGAAGCCATCGTGCTGACGCTGCTGGAAAGCTGCTCGGTGGAAGCGGCCGCGCTGTCCATATTATGCTGCACTTCGCCCGCATTCCTTGAAAGCCGCTCCGATTGGACCGACATCCCGTTCATATCCTGGGCCATCTGGCTGGAAACGTTCTGGAGCCGGTCGGACGATTCGTTCAACCGGCCTACGTATTGAGCGACCTCCTGGATAATGCCCTGTAGTTTTTCCATGAAGGTGTTGAACTGAATCGACAACCGGCCCACTTCGTCCTGGCTCCTAAGGGTCAGCCTTTTGGTCAGGTCGCCCTCGCCGGCGGCGATATCCCGAAGGCCCTCCGTAACCAATTCGATGGGACGAACCGCGAATATTTTCAAGCTGATCCAAATCACCGCCACGAGGATCGCCACGACCACCAAGGCCGCGACCGATTGCTTAAGAATTTCCCATTCGATCCGATTTCGTACGTCGCCGCTGAAAACTTCAATCTTCTCCTTGGCCCTCCGCTGGCCTTCCTCCTGTTGTTTTTCGATGTGGGACAGGTCGTAATACAAGGTGACGCGGCCCACCTTTTGTTTGTCGGCCAGGGCATCGACGGAATGGGAAAACTGCTCATTGACCGTTACACTGGCTGGCAGGCTTGGACCGGTCTGAACACCCCCGTTACGCCAGGCCGCGGCGAAGGGTTTGCCGGCGTCGTCCACGACTTTGACCGCCACGATGCCCGGGAGTTCCATGAATGATTCCAATGATTTGCGAAGTCCATCACTGGCCATGTCATATAAAAAGGTACCCGCCACACCGCTGACCAGTTTGGCCGTGACGACAAACGTCTGGGTTTCGCGGGTTCGTTGAGCGTCGCCCTGCTGGCTGATGGTCTGGTTCACATCCTTGGCGTACTCGTCGATGATAAACCCGCTGATGGACCGTTCCGACTTAACCACCCAAAAAATAAGCGCCGCCAACAGGACCAGCACCACAACTCCACCGAACAGAGACGTTTTGGCCGAAATGCCCCAGGTCTTCACCCTCCAACCCATGTCAACCTCCTTCGGCAACTGATGTCGGCCGTTCTCATCCGGGAGAATCAATCGAAGTACAAAACCGTTAGGGTGGGTCGCCCCGTCCAACTCCGGTTTTACAGGGCTTCTGACTTGGGATGAGCCCGCTGACAATGCCCGCTTTTTTGTAAAGATACACGATCGCCCCTGGATCGGACAGTGGGGGAGGGTTGGAAGGAGAATCCAATCAGTAAATCCAGGAGTCGTGGTTCGTCCTTTTCCCTACGGACCATCATCCATGAGAAATCCCGGGAATTATTATCGCTTCCAATGTCTTCAGAGGTCAGAGTTGGGGGCTTCAGGTTTCCTCTGACCCATTGAAAAGTAATCCCTTACCCCCAATAATCGACTCCATGATCTGATAATGGCGCCCCTGGCTACGTAGTGTGGAGTTCAAAGCTCGGAAATCTCAACCCCCCATGGCCTTCCCAAAGGAGGTTCCGCATGGTTCGGCAAAGAAACGTCTGGTGGATGTTGATCGGTTTGGCCGCTCTGGTGGCGGCCTTTGGCTGGGGACCTATCGTGAGTTCGGCCTTGGCCAAGGACTATTCGGCCAGCATCGCGAAAATGCCGGTGTATGCTGAAAGCACCGAAAAGGGTGTTTTGGTGGACCTTGTGAAAGCCATCGCCACGGCGTCGGGTAACAACATCAGCATCCAGGTCCACCCCTTTGCCCGGTCGATGGACAACGTCATCAACCGAAAAGTGGACTTTCACCTGCCTATGATCCTGAACCCTAACGTTGGCGAGGACAAACTGGATTACGACCATTCCACGGAAACCATTTTTCACGTGAATTTCGTGCTCTATTCCAACAAAAACAAAATCCTGGACAAAAACAACCTGGCCGGAGCCAAGATCGATACCGACCGGGCTCATACCCAGTATTTCCCTTTCCCAACGGAAGCCTCTTCGGACCTGGAAGGCAGCCTGAAAAAGGTGGACATCGGCCGGATCGACGGCTTCATCTTCGCCGATCAGGCCTCGGACCCCATCATTAAAGCCGCGGGCCTGAAAAACATCCACCGCCAGCTCTACCAGACCTTCGATGTGAAGATCATTCTGCCCAAGGGCGAAAAAGGCAAGGAAGTGGACCAGATGTTCACCGAAGCCATCAAGAAGCTGCGGGAAAGCGGCGAATATCAAAAAATCATGGGTGTCGTGGACCAAAAATACGATGACTGGCAACCCTGACCCTTCGTGATCGGCCAAGAGAGCCGGATCGGAAGCGACCCGCTTGGGTTTCCCCGGGCTGTCGTCTCCCAACCGGCTCCAGGGGCCGTCCCCGCCATTCCTCTTCCGTTCCTTCGGCCTTGCCGACCGCAGACCCTCGGTGTATCTTTACAAACCATTGGATAGGTTTTTT
>JAGVGV010000210.1 GCA_020056895.1 Deltaproteobacteria bacterium | reverse complement strand
GGTGATGGCCTCGGTCAGTTTAAGGCTCCGGCACCGGGCGGACGCGGTGATCGGCGTGATCTGGGCCTTGGGCATGGCCCTGGGTATAGTGTTGCTGGACCTGACGCCCGGGTACCGGGCCGACCTGATGAGCTATCTGTTCGGCAGCATTCTGGCCGTCCCCTCCCGGGATTTGTACATGATGCTCGGCCTGGACGCCCTGGTGATCCTGGCCGTGGGCTACTTTTACCACGACCTGGTGGCCATCAGCTACGATGACGAATTCGCCCGGGTCCGGGGCGTTCCGGTCACCGGCCTATACTATCTGCTGATGATCCTGATCGCGGTCACGGTGGTCATGCTCATTCAGGTGGTGGGGATGATCCTGGTCATCGCCATGCTCACCATCCCGCCCTTCATCGCCGAAAAGATGGTCCGGTCCATGGGCCGGATGATCGGCCTGTCGGTCCTGCTGAACCTCGGGTTCACTCTGGTCGGCCTGGCCCTGGCCTACGCCTACGATCTCACGTCCGGCGCCGCCATCATCCTGGTGGCCGCCTCCTGCTTCTTCCTGACCCTGGGAATTCAGCGGTTACGGGGGAGGTAGGGAATCGCACGGCCACC
This sequence comes from Deltaproteobacteria bacterium, assembly GCA_020056895.1. Classification (GTDB taxonomy): domain Bacteria; phylum Desulfobacterota; class Desulfarculia; order Adiutricales; family JAGVGV01; genus JAGVGV01. The sequence goes on along the minus strand of JAGVGV010000210.1, from coordinate 9,204 downwards.
GCGTTGGTTTCTATTCCACCTTCCCCGGATCCCCAAGAAAAATAAAGGCGCCCCAAAACAAAGGATAGGCCGCTCCGTGCCGGGCGTGGACGATCTTCATTTCGTCCAGCGCCGCCCGCCGCAAGGCGTCCTTGGGGGTCATTTTGTCCTCGACAAAATGGGCGTAAAAGGCGGCCATCAGTTCCTTGGTTTCTTCGTCCGGAACCGACCACAGGCTCATCACCAGCCCCTTGGTTCCGGCCTGGACAAAGGCCCGCCTCAGGCCGTACACCCCCTCGCCGTTCTTCACTTCGCCTAACCCGGTCTGGCAGGCGGACAAGACCACCAGGTCCGTCCCCTGAAGCCTCAGGTCCAGCACCTTTTCCGCCGTCAGAAGTCCCTGGCTTCGGGCGTCATCCGAGGCCGAAAGAACCTGGTTGGCTCCGGCCAGGGCCAGCCCGGATCGGAGCAGCGGATTTTCGATCCGGTCCGGAGGCTCGGACGGGTCGGGCGAAAGGTCCCTTGGGCCGTGGTCCACCAACCGCCGCCAGTCCTGATCCGAAAGAAAGAACCCATGGGTGGCCAAGTGGAGAATCCGGGGTGAATCGGACCGCCTCAGCGCCTGTTCCCCGGCCAGGGGTCCGGTCAGGAGGTCCACGGTTTGCACCCCCAGGATCGACGCAATCGCCTGGACCTCGGCCAGAGTTCCCGGCAGGGGCGTGAACTTGAGGCCGCGCAATTCGGAGGACCGGGACCGGCCGGATGAAGGTTGTTCCGGCGGTCCGCCAGCCGGATTCATGTTGAAATCCGGAGCGCCCAAGATCAATGGCCGGCCGGATCGGGCTCGGGGTTGGCCGAAATCCAAAGCATCCCGTCCGGATGCCAGGTAGTTGAAGGTATAGTCCTCGATCAGGTACCGGCCGTCCGGCCCCATCAGCACTTCAAAGGGAATCAGGTTTAAGGGGCCATCTGGCGAGATGAACAGGTTCCGGCGGCCATCCAGTTTGGCCTCGATGGGCCCGAAAACCTGGTCGTGAAGCTGTTTGGCCAGATATTCGGCCTGTTTGGCTTTTTTAAGGTCCGGGATCGCTTTTTTAAGCTGGTCCACGGACGAATCCAGGGCGTCCGCCGGCCCCAGGTCCAGCAGTTCCACCCGGCCCTCCGGCCCGGCGAAGAGGGTGAAAGCCAGGTACCGGGCGGGCAGCCATTTGGATTCCCGGTTCGGAACACCGAAACGGTATCGGAACACGCGGGCGAATTCGATCAACGCGGACCCCGGGGGCAGGGCTTGGGCCACGGCCCCCGCGTTGGCCCGGGCTTTTTTCCTTTGCTGGGCGAAGGTTCGGCTGATCCGGGCCAGCCGGGCTTCCAGATCGTCCTTTTGTTGTTCCAATTCGTCTTTCTGGCGTCGGTACGCTTCGGGACCTTCCCGGCCCGGGCCGCCAAAAGCCAGGATGGACAACCGGCCCCGGACTTGGGCCAGGTTCTGAAGCACCTTAGCGGCTTCGGGATCGTCGGAATAAACCAGGGCCTCCTGGAAGCGTTTTTGGGCTTCGAGGATGATCCCTTTCCTTTGGAGCCACACGTTCAGGGCCTCGCGGACCACGGTGGGGTCTTCGTGGAGGGGGCCGGCGGCCAGACTGAGAAAGGCTTCCATTTCCCCTTGCTTGGTGGCCAGGTACTTCAATTTGCGGTCTTCCGAGGAAAAAGCCATGACCTGATCGATCAGCTTGGTATCAATGGCCTGGGCCGCGAGGGCCGGTTCGAGCGCTTTTCGAGGCTGGCCCATGGCCATGTATAGCAGAGACAGGCTGGCCAGGTTGGTGCTGACATAGGCATGGTCCGGCCCCAGGGTCTTTTCCCAGATGGTTCGGGAACGTCGGTACCCGTCTTCCGCCTTGGCCCATTGGCCCAGGTTGGTGTACAGGCCGGCCAGGTTGTTCAGGTCCAGGGCCACGTTGGGATGATCCGGTCCCAGGGTTTTTTCATGAATCCCCATGGCCCGAAGGTACAAAGGTTCGGCTTGGTGAAAAAGGCCCATCTCCACGTACAACACGGCCAGATTGTTCAGGGCCCGGGCCACGTTGGGGTGATCGGGACCGAGGGTCTTTTCGTATACGGCCAATGTTTTTTGGAACAAAGGTTCCGCTTGGTCGTACTTTTTTTTCTTTTGGAGCAGTTGGGCCAGGTTGTTCAATCCGGTGGCCGCGTCTGCATGATCGAGGCCTTGGGTTTGTTCGCGGATGGCCAGGGATCGATTGAAGAGCGGTTCGGCCCGGTCGTATTCGCCCAACTCCATGTAGAGCATCGCCAGATTGTTAAGACTTAAGGCCACGCTGGAGTGAACCGGCCCCAGGGCTTTTTCGCGGATGGCCAGGGACCGGACGTACAGCGGTTCGGCCTGGTCGTGTTTTCCTACGGCCCGGTACAGTTCCGCCAGGTTGTTCAGGCTGGTGGCCACCTGAAGGTGATCCGGCCCCAAGACCTTTTCGCGGATGGCCAGGGACCGGAGATAGAGCGGCTCGGCTTGGCCATGGTCGCCTCGGGTATCGTACAACCCAGCCAGATTGTTCAGGCAGACGGCCACGTTCGGATGGTCCGGGCCGTGGACCTTTTCCATGATCGCCAGGGCGCGGCGATACAGAGGTTCGGCCTGGTCGTAATCCCCCAGAGTATCGTGATAATCGGCCAGATTGTTCAGGCTTTGGGCCACGTCCGGGTGGTCCGGCCCCAGGGCCTTTTCGCGGATGGCCAAAGCGCGGTCCAAGAGGGGTTTGGCCTTGGGGTATTCGCCCAAGGCTTCGTATACCAAGGCCAGGCTGTTCAAGCTGGAGGCCACGTTGGGGTGGTCCGGCCCTAAGGCTTTTTCCCGGGCCGCCAGGGATCGGAGGTACAAAGGCTCGGCCTGGCTGTATTCGCCTAGTGCTTCGTGGGTCACGGCCAGGTTTATCAGGCTGTTGGTCACGTCCGGATGGTCCGGCCCCAGAGCCTTTTCCCGAATGGACAGGACCTCCTGGAACAATCCACGGGCTTCGGCGTACCGGCCCTGTTTATACCATTCGATGGCCTGGGCGTTCAGGGTTTCGGCGCGGCCAAGTTCGGGGGCTTGGGCGAAAGCGGCGGAGGAAGAGAAAAAGGCCAAAAAAAGGCCAAGAAACACCGAAAGAACGTGGCGACAAAACCGAACGCTCATGGCCGGTTCCCCGTTTTTAGCGCACGTGGAAAAGGAAAGGCTCCCCCTAACTGGCCCCTATTTTACCATTGATGCTTTTCCATGCAAACCGGGGTTCAGGCGGCGGATCGGCCGAGTGGATGGGTTTACTACTGCACCATGATTTCCATCTGAGTTTCCGCCACCGTTTGGCCGTTTTGGCTGGCGACCAGACGGATCTGGGCCCGGCCAAGCCGAAGGGGCCAGAAGCATTCGGCCGGCGGGTGGGTTTGGACCGGAACCCGGGCCACTTCCTGGCCGTTGATATACCAGGTGAGGGTGTCCACGCCCGGCGGCGCCTGGGCCTGGAGCGGAAGGTTCTGGAAACGGGGGTCGATCCCCGGGTCCAAAAGGTACCGTTCCCCGGGCCGGGGCCGGGTAATGGCCAAGCCGGCGGGCCGGGTCGGTGTACCGGGCCAGGGTTCACCCGTTTCGGCGGCTGGCGGGGAAGCGGTTGGCGGCGTGTTTTCCGGAATCGGCTGGGGGGTGGAGGGCAGGGCCGCGCCGGCCGCCCGGATGGGATCATGGACCGGGCAGGTTCCCTTCGGCCGGTGCTGGTCCATGAACCATTCCAGATACCGGTTGGGGCAATAATCCGTGGGGATCAGACCGCTGTCGGCGCAAACCGTTTCTTCCACCAGGCCTTCGGGTACGGGGAAGGGTTCGGGGGGCAGCTGGTCGGCCATCAGCCGCATGACCCGCCGCCACAAAGGACCGGCGCCGGTAATGCCCGAAACCCGGCCCATGGGCCGGGCGTCGAAGTTGCCGGCCCACACCGCCACCAGGAACCGGTTCGTATAGCCCACGCACCAATTGTCCCGGAAATTCTTGCTGGTGCCGGTTTTGGCCGCCGCCGGAAAGGGCAGGACCAACAGGCTGTCGCGGCCGAAGCCGGTGGCCCGGGCCGCGTCGTCACTTAAAATGTGGGTGACCAGGTACGCGGCCTGAGGAGAAAACACGGGCGCATCCTTGTTCGCGCCGGCTTCGGCCAAAGGCGAGGGCAGGAGATGCACGGGCGCCCGGTATGATCCCCCCGAGGCCAGCGTGGCGTACGCCGACGCCAGTTGCACTAGCGTGGTTTCTCCACCCCCCAACGTGATCCCCAAACCGTAAAAATCCGGTTCCCGTTTCAGCGACAAGAGCCCCGCCGCCTTCATCCGCCGGTACACCGTTTCCACGCCCAGCTCCGCGACCAACTTGATGGCCGGTACGTTTAGCGAGCTGGCCAGGGCGGTCCGGAGCGAGACCGGGCCGTGGAAGGATTCATCGTAGTTGGCCGGAGTGTACACGCCTCGGGACAGGCCGTAATCCACGGGCGCGTCGTCGATCCGGTCGGCCGGGGTGAACCCCAGATCGAAGGCGGTGGCGTAGGTGAGCGGTTTGACCGCCGATCCGGGCTGCCGGAGGGCTTGCACTCCGTCGTTTTGGCCTTCCACCGGATCGTAAAAATCGGCCGACCCCACCCAGGCCAGGATTTCGCGGGAAGGAAGAGCCATCACCAGCACGGCCGCCTGAGTAAGCTGTCCGTCTTCCTTGGCTTTTTCCACGGCCTGGCTGGTCAGCCGTTCCACTTCGGTCTGGATTTCCAAATCCAGCGTGGTCCGGACCAGGGCCGGGGCGGGGTCCGCCAGCCGCGAACGGACCATGAGGGAAAAATGGGGGGCGTGAAAAGGCGGTTTCCTCGGTTCCAACCGGAGCCGCTGGGCCTGGCCGCGCCGGGCTTCTTCATCGGTAATGAAGCCGTGAGCCGCCATCCGGCCTAAAATCCAGTTCCGCCGGACTCGGACGTCCTCGGGGTTCTTGTACGGGTTCAGGCGGGTGGGGCTCCGGGGCAGGGCCACGAGAAAGGCCGCTTCGGCCGGAGTTACATCCTTGGGGGCTTTGCCCAAATACAGATAAGCCGCCGTGCCCAGTCCCAGAGTCCGGTTACCGCAAGAGACCCGGTTGAGATACTGTTCCAGGATCGTTTCCTTGGAATGGCTTTATTCAATACGGAGGGCCAGGACGGTTTCGCGGAGCTTGGACCGCCAGGTCCGGGGGCCGGGCCGGAGGGCCCGGGCAAGCTGCATGGTGATGGTCGAGGCCCCGCTTTTGATCCGGCCGGCGCCAAGGTTCTGGCCCACGGCCCGGACCACGGCCAAGGGGTCCACTCCGGGATGATGGAGAAAGCGGCTGTCTTCGGCGGCCAGGGCGGCGGCCGGAATCAGAGGCCCGAAATCGGATAGGGGCGTCCACCGCCGTCGGTCATCCGACCCGGCGGCGAATTCGTACATCAACCGGCCTTGGCGGTCTTCGATTCGAGTGGACCCCTGGGGATCGGCCAGCCGGGGGACCAGGGGATCGGGGATCAGGTCCAGGGCCTGGTATCCGGCGGCGGTCAGGGCCAGAACGACAAAGACCGCCGCCAGCCCCAACCGCGCCGTTTTTAGGAGCCTACCGGATTTCAATCCGGGTTCCTTCGCTCCGGCCCGACGTTTCCGGTTGATACATCTCTTCGGCCGTGGACCCGGGCGCGATGAACGTGCCGGGCGTTACGGCTCGGGTCAGGTACGAGAAGGTATACACGCCTTCCGGCACCACCCGGGCATACACCGAAACATGGTCGGAGCCGATTTCCTGGTGCTGGTACCAGTACTGCCGATACCATTCTTCGGGCCGGGATTCGGAATCCAACAGGTTCTGAAGGTGCATGGGCGCGGCGGCCAGGTTGAAGTTGATGGGTTCCAGGCCCGCCGGCAGCCAATCCTGGAGCACCACCCAGTGCCGCTGGCTTGGGGCCAGCAGGGTAACGGTCACCTTCACCAGGTCGCCCCGCTGGAACCGGGTGCTGGTTTTGCCTTCCGGTTCCCCTGCCTTGGCGTAGGTCCGGTCCAGAATCAAGCCGGCCTGGTACGGTTTGAGGTCCGGTTCCTTGGCCGCGTACATCATGGCCAGGTGGTAGTACGCCGCGCCCTGGCCCTGGTAGTCGAGCTTCAGGGAGGATTTCTGGCCCGGAGTGAGACCCTGGGTGGGCGCCTGAGCCGAAACCGCGGGGTCGTTGTAGCTCTTGAACACTCCTTCCAGGATGTTCCGGCCGTCGATCTGGGCTTGGATGCGGCAGTCGGGCTGGTCCTTTTCCAAGGCTTCCAGGTATTCGCCCATGGCCAGAAGGGCCGCCGCGTTGGCCTGGGTGCCGCCCCAATGGCCTTCCTGGCGCGAGGCCGCCAGCCACCGGGCCAAGGGGGTTACGTGGGGGCCGTTGGGCGCGGATTTGAGCATGGCCCGAAGGGCGTACGCGTTCGTCCGGGTCCGCGAACCCATCAGGCTGGTGAGTGAATTTTTTTCTTCAAAATGAACTTCGCCCGAAGCGATCACCGCCCGGCCGAACAGCCGGTTGGTCAGGTCCTTGGTCTGTTCCCCGGCATAGGGCGTTTTTTCTCCGGCCGATACGGCGTAGAGAAGAAGGGCCAGTTCCGGAGTTCCAAGCTGGTCCCGGACCTGGTACAGGGCCTCGATCTGGGCGTCCACGCTTTCGCCGGTTTCGGCCAGCACCATGGTCAGGAAGGCGGACGCGGCCCGGCGTTCGTCATTACCGTACCAGTACGGCCATTGATTCTGCTTCAGTACGGTGAACAGGTAATCCTGGCTCCGCCGGAGCATCCCTTCCGGCACTTCGGCCGCCTTGATTTTCCGGGCGTGATACAGGAACTGGACCACATAGGCCGACAGATAGGGATCGGCCTGCTTTTCTCCGGGCCAGAACGTGAACCCGCCGTCGTACCGCTGGGTGTTTTCCAGGGCATCCACGAACGAAGCCAGCCGCGCCCGGGCTGCTTGTTCGTCCTTTTCCTGGCCGCCCAGCCGGGTCCGCCAGGCAACGCGGGTCAGGTCCCCCCAGGCTCGGGAGGTTTTCTGTTCCATGCAGGCATGGGGGTACACGGCCAGATAATCCACGGCGCCCAGGAACGATCCGGCCAGGGAGGGGGAGAGGGTAACGGTCAGATGCCCCCGGTCCGGGTCCGCGTTGGCCGGCAACTTGATGGCCTGGCCCACGGATTCGGTCATCCGGCCGTACGTGCCCACGGTAATCAGGGGGTTGGGGTACCGGGTGGGGATGGTGAATTCGGCCGCGTCCTTTTCATTGCCCATGGCCAGAGTGAACCGGAAAACGGCCTGAGACCCGGCAAGAGCCTTGACCTTGAAGCCCACTTCCTTGCTTTCGCGGCCGGCCAAGGGGATCGATTGGGCGGCCGGGCCGACCACCTGGAAGCCTTCGCCCGCCAAGGTCACTTCGACCTGGCCCGTCTGATCGGTCAGGTTGTGAACGGCCACGTTGGCCGAATATTCATCGCCCACGCCCGAAAAAGCGGGCAGAGCCGGTTTCATCAGCAGGGGTTTGGCCACCACGATGGAGGCCGTGCCGGTGCCGAACCGATCGGTTTCGGTGGACCCCACGGCGAAGATTTTGAACGTGGTCAGGTTGTCCGGCAGCTTGAACTTCACCTGAGCCTGGCCGTTGGCGTCCGTGGTCAGATGAGGCGCCCAGAGCGCAAGGGAAACGAATTCCCGGCGGAACCGTTCCCCGCCTTCCTCCATGCCGCCGCCGCCCGGCGAAGCGCCCTTGAGGCCGTAAGTTCGCCGGCCGATCAGGTTCAGCCGGGTGTCGGCCGTCCAAACGGCCAGAGGGCTGGGGGCGAAAAACAGTTTTTCGGGATAGTATCCGTTTTCCGAGGCCAACTGGAGCAGGGCCGCGTCCGCCACCGCCAGGGCCAGTTCGGCCTGGACCGGCTGGCCGGCCTGATCGGTCACTTTCACGGTGACGTCCACTTCCTGGCCCGGCTTGGCCTGAGGCGCGGTGGTGGTGACGTCGATCTTCAGTTTGCGGCTGTCATCCTTGACCGTAAGTTCCGTGTACCCCACCTTGAACGCGGGTTTACCCACGTCCTGGCCCCGTTCGTCCAGCTTTTCCGCGATCCGGCCTCGGACCAGAAGCGCCGAAACGAACAGGTTGGGGGCGTCGCCGGGTTCGATCTTCACTTCCAGAACCGGGGAAGCGGAGTCGAGGGTGAACAGGCGGCTCCGGCGGACTCCGGATTGTTCCACCGTGAGCAGCCCCGTGCCTTCGACGAAGGGGCTTTTCACCAGGATTTTGGCCGTTTCACCGGGCTGGTACGCCTGCTTGTCGGGGATCAGGTCGATCCGGTCGTGGTCATAATGTTCCCAGCCGGCGGCTCCGGCGCCATACGCGTACACATCCACGGCCGTCGCAACTTGCCGGCCGGCCTCGTCCTGGGCCGCCGCCTTCAGAAAATAGTACCCGCCCTGGGGCAGGGTCAGGGTTAGATCCGCGGGGCTGCTCCCCGTGGCCCCTTCCTGTTCCTGAACCAGAGTGTCCTGGGGCGTGGACACGTATTCATAATACCCGCCCACGGCCTTCCGGCGGACGGTCTGCCAGACCCGGCGGTAAAGCTGAAACTTGGCGTTTTTGCCCGCCAGCACCTCACCGGCCGGCGTGGCCGCCAGGTATTGGAACCGGGTGGGGGTTCCGGCCTGAACCACGTACCGGTCCACTTTCAAACCCAGGTAGTACGAGGCGGGATGGACCGTTACGGCGGCCCGCTGGCTGACGGTCCGCTCATCCACGTCGGTGACCGTGGCTTCCAATGTCAAGGTCCGGGTTCGGGGTTTCCGGCCGGGAGCGGCCTGGAACTGGAACCGGCCTTTGCCCGAATCATCCAGATCCAGCTTGCCCTTGGCCAGCGGTTCGAAGGATTCTTCTTCTTCCTCGGTGGCGCTCACCAGGTCGGTGGTGATGAATTCTTCATAACGGGGGATGGAATGGACGGTCGGTTCCGCCGTCACCACGTATTCCGCCGGCCGTCCCTTGACCGGAGCGCCGAAATGATACACGGCCCCCAGGTCCACGCCGAGGGTGTCGCCGTCCTTGGCTTCCGTGGCTCCAGTGGTTACCGTCAGGGCGAAGGTGGGCTTGCGGTACGTTTCCACCTGGAACATGCCGGCATACCGGGTTTTCC
>JAGVGV010000464.1 GCA_020056895.1 Deltaproteobacteria bacterium | reverse complement strand
GGGGTTCCACGAAATCCCGGCCCGTGCCATACCTCCGGCCGAACACGTCGGCCCATTCCAGAAAACGGTCCCGGTCAATCATGTCCTGGAACCGATCAGCGGTGACGAAATGGTAATCCCGGCCGTCCACCTCGCCCGGCCGGGGGGGCCGGGTGGTGTACGACACGGAATAGACCAGTTCGGGCCGGGCCTTAAGAAGCATCCGGCCCAGGGTGGTTTTACCCGCGCCCGAAGGGGCGCTGATGACGAACAGGCGGCCCGTCACTCGGCCCGCTTCTCCGTTCCCTGGCCGTCGGTCCCGAACCGCTGGGCGATGGTTTCGGCCTGGATGGCCGATAGGATCACATGGTTGCTGTCGGTGATGATGATGGAACGGGTTCGCCGCCCCTGGGTGGCGTCCACCAGCCGGCCGCCTTCCTTGGCTTCGTCCTTCAGGCGTTTCATGGGCGCGGAGGTGGGAGATACAATGGCGATGATCCGGTTGGAAACAATGGTGTTGCCGAACCCAACGTTGATGAGCTTGATGTTCATGGCCTTCCCGCCTTATTCGACGTTTTGGACCTGTTCCCGAAGTTTTTCCAGTTCGGTTTTCAGGTCCAGGACATGGTTGGTGATGGTCACATCGTTGGTTTTGGAACCAATGGTGTTCACTTCCCGATTGATTTCCTGAAGCAGAAATTCGAACCGGCGGCCGGCGGTTCCACTGGAACCGACCAGTTCGCCGAATTGATCGAAATGGCTGGCCAAACGGACCAGTTCCTCGGTGATGTCGGACCGGTCGGCGATGTAGGCCACTTCCTGAGCCAGCCGGCCGGGGTCCAGGTCCAGACCTTCGGTCAAGGCCCGGATTCTCGCTTCCAGGCGGGTCCGGACTTCGTCCACCACCACCTGGCGCCGGTCCGAAATCCGGGCCGTGGTCTCGCGCATGGCTTCCAGACGGGCCAAAAGGTCGGCGGCCAAAGCCGCGCCCTCAGTTTGCCTCATCCCAACCAGGTTGTCCAGAGCCTCGTCCGCCACCCGGCCCAGATCGGCCAAAAAGATTTCCCAGTCCAAACCCGCGTCCTCGAACACCACCACGCCCTTGAGGCCGATCAGGTCCAGGGGGCCGGGACGGCCGGTATCGAGCCCCAGTTCGTCCCGTAACCGGTCAAGGTGGCCCAAATACGTCCGGGCCAGGTCCACGTCCAGCTTCAGCCGTTCGGGTTCGGCGGTGGATTCATCCACCTGCAGAAATATTTCCACTCGGCCCCGGCTGAGCCGCTGGCCCACCCGTTTTTTCAAAAATTCCTCGGCCGAGGCATACCCCTTGGGCGACCGGACGCTGGTATCCCGGAACCGGCTGTTGACCGAACGAATTTCCACCACCACCGGTCGGTTCGCGGCCCGGCCTTCCGCCCGGCCAAAACCGGTCATGCTGTGGATCATGATGCCTCCCGCCGGATCCGCCGGAGCTGATCCAGGTATTTTTTGCGTACATCCCCGATAACGGCCCGAACCTCGGGGGTGGCGTAGTCGGGGTAGGTCCAGGGCAGGGGTTCAAAACCGCCGGACCGGAACAAAAGCGTCACATCGGCCCAAACGCCTCGGCCCAAGTACACCCGGTGCCCGGCGTTCTTGCCCGTGGCCAGAATCAGCCGCTCCCGGGAAACCAGGCCGGGATCGATGTTGACCACCCGCCGGCCGTCTTCCAGGGCCAATTCCCGTTCCACGCCCCAGGCCCATTCCTTCACCGCCACCAGGTCCAGCGGGTCCACCAGCCGTTCGGAAGCGAAAAAGCGTTTGATCAGCGGCCCGCCCATTTCGGGCCGGTAATAGTCGGTCTGGTCAAAGGCCATGGGTTCGCTGAGGTAATCGATGGGCCCCCAGTCGTCGTTAAACCGCCGGGCGGCCTGGGCCAGAGCGGAACCATCGGCCGAAAACAAAGCGGCCACGATCTTGGCGGGGTCCGGAGTCCGAGGATGGCTCAAGGGCGGATCGCTTTCCCGATAATCAATGAGGGTCGTAACGGTCTAGAACCGGGACGGCGGGTCCTGGCGGACAATATCCTTGAGGGCTTCGGCCGTTACGGCCGACGTGCCCACTTCGCCCACCACCACACCGGCGGCGAAATTGGCCAGAACGGCCGCTTCGCGGCGGGACAGCCCGGCCGCCCGGGCCATGGTCAAAATGGCGATGACGGTATCGCCGGCGCCGGTTACGTCGTATACCTCGCGGGCCACGGTGGGAATATGTTCGGGCTGGGCGCCCTTTTCAAAGATGGTCATCCCCTTCTCGCCTCGAGTAATGACCACCGCGTCGCAATCGAGGTCTTCAATGATCTTCCACCCGGCCTGGATCAGGGATGCATCGGAATCCACCGCGATGCCCGATCCCAGGGCCGCTTCCTTGTGATTGGGGGTGATGACGTTGACTTTACGGTACAGGCTGAAATTCCGGACCTTGGGGTCCACGGCCAGAATCCGGCCGGGTTTCAGGAACACGCGGCGGGCTTGGTCCATTAATTCCTGAGTAATCAATCCCTTGCCGTAATCGGATACAATAACGGCGTCGGG
>JAGVGV010000136.1 GCA_020056895.1 Deltaproteobacteria bacterium | reverse complement strand
CCAATACCCATGACGCCAAACACCCGTTCCTGAACGTCCGGCCGATGAATCCGGATGCTCCCGCCCCCGATTTCATTGCCGTTGAGCACCAGATCGTACGCCCGGGCCAGCACCTTTTCGGGCTGGGTTTCCAAAAGGTCCAGGTCTTCGTCCCTGGGCGACGTGAAGGGATGGTGCATGGCCGTGAGCCGCTTTTCCTCGGCGCTGTATTCGAACATGGGAAAACCGGTGACCCAGACGAAGTTCAGCCGGCCCGGTTCGATCAACCCCAGGTCCGCGCCCAGCTTCAGCCGGACGGCGCCCAGCACAGCCCGGACCACGGACGGCTGGTCGGCCGAGAAAAAGAGGATATCCCCCACCCGGCCGTTCAACCGTTCTTCCAACGCCTTTTTTTCCTGATCGTTGAAGAATTTGGCGATGGGGCTCTGCCAGCCGTCCGGTTGGATCCGAACCCAGGCCAGCCCCTTGCCGCCGTACCCCTTGGCGAACTCGACCAGATCGTCGAGGTTTTTGCGCGAAAGCTTGTCCGCCGCGGCTCCGGCGTTAATCGCCCGGATGGTTCCGCCTCCGGCCGCCACCTGCCGGAACAGTTTGAATTCCGCCTGGGCCACCAGGTCGGTCACTTCGGTAATTTCCAGGCCGAACCGGGTGTCCGGCCGGTCCACGCCGTACCGGTCCACCGCTTCCTGGTACGTAAGCCGGGGAAACGGGATGGCGAGCGGAATGTCCATGACCTTCTGGAACAGCTCGACCATGAAGGTTTCCATCAGGTCCTGGATGTCCTCTTCGGAAATGAAGGACATTTCCAGATCGATCTGAGTGAATTCCGGCTGGCGGTCGGCCCGCAGGTCTTCATCGCGGAAACAGCGGACAATCTGGCAATACCGGTCGAACCCCGCCACCATCAGAATCTGCTTGAAAAGCTGAGGCGACTGCGGCAGGGCGAAAAACTGGCCCTGGTTCACCCGCGAAGGCACCAAATAGTCCCGGGCGCCTTCGGGCGTGCTTTTGGTCAGCACCGGCGTTTCCACCTCGATGAACCCGTTTTGGTTCATGAAGTCCCGGGTGACCTGAGCCACCTGATGCCTGAGCAAAAGGTTTTTCTGGATGGAGGGCCGACGGAGGTCCAGGTACCGGTATTTGAGCCGGACCGCTTCGGTCACGTCCAACTGGTCTTCGATCTGGAAGGGCGGCGTTTTCGAAGCGTTGAGCACCCGCAGGTGGTTGATGAACACTTCGATGGCCCCGGTCCCGATTTTGGGGTTGATCATGTCTTCGGGCCTGGGACGGACCCGGCCCTTCACGGCCACCACGTATTCACTCCGCACCTGGTGGCTTTTTTCGTGGGTCTCGGGGTCTTCCTGGGGGTTGAAGACCACCTGGACCAATCCGGTCCGGTCCCTCAGGTCAATAAACACCAAGCCGCCATGATCCCGCCGACGCTGGACCCAGCCCATCAACACCACATCCCGGCCCACGTCGGCCGCGGTCAATTGTCCGCAGGCATCCGTTCGTTTCAGGCCCGCAAGCGATTCGATCAACGCCCGTCTCCTTTGATATGGGAAAAAAGCAGGTCCACGGCCCGGTCCAGAGCCACGTCCGTCTGCTCCTTGGTATCCATGTCCTTCAACATTCCGGCGGACCGGGCCAGCTCATCCGGCCCCAATACCAACACCCGCCGGGCGCCCAGCCGGTCGGCCCGCCGTAGTTGGCTTTTCAGGCTCCCGCCGGCCCAGTCCGTTTCCACCCACAATCCGGCCCGCCTCAAATCCTGGATCAGACCGAACACCACCGGCGCCGCGCCGCCCAGGGCGGCCACGAACAGATCGGGCCGCTCGGCCGCGTGTTCCCCTTTGGCCGCCAAAAGCATGACCAGCCGTTCCAAACCCAAGGCCCATCCCGTGGCCGGGATGGAGGGTCCGCCCACGATCTGAGCCAACCCGTCGTACCGCCCGCCGCCCGCCACCGCGTTCTGGGCGCCCAGGTCCCCGGTCAGGGCCTCGAAGGTGGTTCGGGAATAATAATCGAGGCCTCGGACCAGCTTGGGATTCACCATATAATCGACTCCGGCCGCCGCCAGGTCCGCCTGAACCAGATCGAAATGCGTCCGGCAGTCCGGGCAGAGCCGGCCGCCGATCTTAGGCGCGCCTTCGGCCAGAGCCGAACATTCCGGCACCTTGCAATCGAGCACCCTCAAGGGGTTGTTCACCATACGGCGCTGGCAGTCCGAACAAAAGCCGTCCCGGCGGGCTTCCAGATACCGTAAAAGCTCTTCCTTGTACGTCGGCCGACAAACGGGGCAGCCCAGGCTGTTCACGTTCATGGTCACGCCGCCCAGGCCCAGGGTTTTCAGAAAATGCCCCAAAAGGGTGATGATTTCGGCGTCCATGTGGGCGGACGGGTCCCCCAGGGCCTCGACGTCGAGCTGATGGAACTGCCGCTGCCGGCCTTTTTGCGGCCGTTCATACCGGAACATGGGGCCGATGAAGTAGACCTTCAGGGCCTGACCGGACCCGTGGAGTCCATGTTCGATGACCGACCGGACGATTCCGGCCGTGGCTTCGGGCCTTAACGTCAGGTTTTGGCCCTTCCGGTCAGGAAAGGTGTACATTTCCTTTTCCACGATGTCCGTGTCTTCGCCGATGCCTCGGGCGAACAGTTCGGTCCGTTCGAGCACCGGTATGCGCAGTTCCTCGTACCCGAACGACCGCAGAATCCCCCGGGCCGTTTCTTCCACCCGCCGCCAAAGGGGGGCTTCGGCCGGCAGAATGTCCTTGAATCCCCGAATCGCTTGAAGGCTCACGTCGCACGCTCCCGCCGGACCGCCCGATGGGTCCGGTTTTCGATTGAACCTTTATCCTTTATTCATGCGCGAAATAATTGTCAACAAAATAGCGGGGGTGAAAGTTACCGTTCCGTCTTGGGGGGCATTGGCGGAGTTTGGGTTCACCATGAGACCGGGCGGGCTTCGGCTGCCTGGCTATCCGCCGTCAGCGATCCGCCGTCAGCCTATAAGGAAGGAATTCGGATTTAATTGAATTTCCAATAAAAACGCATTTGTTCCGCAAACACTGACAGTTTTTTCGGAACAAATGCGTTTTAATTGAACACTAAAAAGGAATGGCCCCCAAAAAAAAGGGACGGCCCGGTTCGCCGCCCCCTTGGAGTCACGGATCTCGCGGCCCCGGACGGCGCCGCGAACGACCCCTGAAGTCAGGGCTGCTGGCCGGTGAACGGCCGGGCGCCCATGGCCCGTTCGAGCGTGGCCAGCGCCACGTTATACTGATACAGCGCGTTATACCGATTGGTCCGGGCCGACGTTAACAGCGTTTCCGCGTCCGTCACTTCCGTGGCCGTGGCCACCTGTTCCCGGTATCGCTCCTGGCTCATGCGGAAATTCTCTTCGGCCTGTTCCAACGCTTTTTCGGAAACGAAAATGGCCTGTTCGGCCGCTTCAAGGGCCAAAAAGCTTTGCTTCACTTCCAACCGCACGCCGTCCTTCACCTGAGTCAGCGTGTTTTTGGCTTTGGATTTTTCAATCTTTTTGCCCTGAACGGAATCCAGGTTTTTACCCCATTCAAAAACATTCCATTTCGCCACGGCCACCACGTTCCAGGTATAGGGTTCATGGTAGGGACTGCCTTTGACATCCCAGGTATCCCCTTCCTGAATCTGGTTGTAGCTGACCGAGACCGATGGGTAATAGTCCGCCCGAGCCAGTTGAACTTCCTTGTCCTTCATCTGAATTTGCTTTTCGGCCGCCCCGATTTCGGGCCGGGACCTCAGACCCCGTTCCAGGCATTCACCCAAGGTATACGCCGTGGGTTTGTAGGTCAGCACATCCACCACGGCCACGGGTTCGTTGATGTCCCGCCTTAAGAGCGTGTTCATCCGGGCCTGAGCATTCCTCAGGGCGTGTTCGGCTTCGATACGGCTCTGGACCGATTCGGCGGTTTTCACTTCGGCCT
>JAGVGV010000676.1 GCA_020056895.1 Deltaproteobacteria bacterium | reverse complement strand
GGGCCGACATTTCCTCGGTGGCCGAGGCCATCTGATCCGATACGGCGGCCAGTTGGGTGGACGCGGAGGAAATCTCCTGAACGTGTTCCACCAGCCGGCGCATCACCCCCCGCAGGTTTTCAAGGAACCCATTGAAACTCAAGGCCAAAACACCCAGCTCATCCTTCGATGTTTCGTCCAGCCGCCGGGTCAGGTCGTTCTGTTCGGATATCTCACGCAAAAGCGTAACAATCCGGCGGATCGGCCGGGTAATGGCCGTGCTGGAAACAAGACCCAATATCAACGCCAGCGCGAACCCCGCGGCCATGCCCAAGGCCACCCGCCGCTTGATCCGCTTTTGGCCTTCCAGCGCGGCCTTTTGTTCCTCCTGGGCGTGGTGGTGAATTTCCTGGACCAAACGGCCTAAAAGATCGAAGACCCGGGTTTGGATTTCACGGCCCTGGCCAAAGGTCCGGTCGTCCATTTTCCGGTACAGCTCTTTCACCTTGTCTGTTTCCAACGCCACTTTTTGAAGCCCAGCAAAGGAATTCTCGATAGCGGGTCTTAAGGTTTTTTCCAAAAGGACCCGAGCCTTGTCCTTTTCCCCCGCTTCCATCAATGCCTTTATGGTCTTGACGTGTTCATGAACTTTTTGGTGGTGGGGTTCCATTTCGGCCAATACGGCCTGGATGATTGGGTTTTCGGTTTTATACACCGACCGCCACCGGCCGAAGTTGCAAGAGCCGGCATCCTCGCCGCCCTCAAACGGTGTATTCGCGAACACCAGCGCCTGAACCTTGGTTTCCAAAAGATAATGATCGCTTTTATATTCGGTGAATTTGACCAGCAGTTCCAGCGGATCATTGAGCCCCGCCTGATCGACCGTTCGGGCGTTGGCCACGATTTCTTCATTGATCTTCAGCCATTGGGCGGCGGCGGCCTGGAATTCCTTCCAAACCGTCTCTTCGTCCCCGTCCCGGGGCAGCCTGTCGTACGCGGCCCGGGCGGTTTCGTACCCTGCAAACCGTTTATCGAAGTTTTCGAACTGCCTCTTTCGGTCGGCGGGCGTAAGGTTGGGGCTCAGAAGGGTCCGGACGGCCACCCGGATGGATTCCAGGTTATACTGAACCTGATCCAGACTCGAAACACTGGGGATTTTTTCAAGCACAATGGTATCGAGATGTCCACCCAGTTCGGAAATGCCGGACCAGCCGACATAGCCCACCACCAGGGAAATCAGGGCCACCAGCCCGAACGCGCCCAACATCTTGGTTTTTATACCCAAACGTACCATTTAGGAGCCTCCGCCGATAAGGGGTCAGGGGGATGGCCAAGGGGATAACGGTGGAAAATCCGGTTGAAAGGGCGGCCGACATAACGGCTTTCCACGCAAGTAAAAAAAGCACCCCCGGCCCGATGAACCGGCCGGGAGGCGTTGAGGACAACGGCCCTCCCCGGTCTATTCGGCCCGGGTCATCACGAACGTTCCGGTCCGCCCGGATTTGTTGATCCAAGCGCCCTCGATCCGCGATCCTTCCAGCAATTTTCCTGAATGATCATTGGTCTGGCCTACGGTAAAGGCGACTCGGCCGTCGGCATACACCGCGCCGACCAGGGAAAATTTCTGATCGCCGAAAAGGGTATAGCCGGTGATCCGGCCTTCCTCCACCACCAGCACCGTGGTGTAGGGTTCGGGCACGTTGTCGTGCTTTAGCCGCCAGGTTCCGGAAAGCTGGTTCGAATCGGCCTTGGCCAACAGTCCGGCGGCGCCTCCGGACCCCGTTATGGTGGGCGTGGCCGGATTGGCGGCGGTGGAAAGCGGACGAGCGGGCAGATCCGCGCTGGTCGTGCTCTGGCAAGCCGCCACGATCATCAGGCAAAGGGCAAGAACACCCAACATCGGCCGTCTGGTGTTTCGGATCAGCATGGAACGCTCCTTTTCCCAACCGAATAATTCCAGGGCATGCGCCCCCAACAGGAGCCGGATCGCGATACGGAGGTCGAAGGCGCTGAGTACGGAATCTATCATAACCTCCCCGGCGGGTGGAGGCAAGAAGATCGGCAAGCCAAGGACGGGGGTTTATTCCGTCGGCGAGGCCTTCCCTTTTCGGGCGGCGATTAGGAGTCCGGACCTTAACGCTCTGCTCCAGGCCAGGAATCGCTTCGCCGGAAACCTGTATTTGGCGGCTCCGGAGCTTGTTCTCCCCGGGGCGTAGCTGTTATAACGGAGCGGTAAGGATGCACGGGCGGAGGGATTCATGCTGAATTCGTGGATTCTGGCGTATTCCGTTATCGCCGTGTTGATCGCCGGATTCGTCCGGGGGTACGGCGGGTTCGGTTTTTCCATGATCGCCGTGGTGAGTCTGACGCTGGTATTGCCGCCGGCCGAGGTGGTGCCGGTAATTTTGCTGCTTGAAGTGGCGGCCTCGGCCTGGTTGCTGCCCGGCGTGTGGCGTCAGGTTCATTGGCGGTCTTTGGGGTGGTTGTCCCTGGGGGTGGTTCTGGGGACGCCGGCCGGAGTGTATCTTCTAGCCAACGTACCGGCCCGGCCCATGCGGGCCGCCATTGCCGTTGTGGTCTTGGCGCTGGCGATGGTCCTCATCAAGGGCCTAAGTTTCCAGCGGATACCGGGGCCTCGGGCGGCGGCGTTCACCGGCGTGGTTTCGGGCGTGTTGAACGGCGGAGCGGCCGTGGGGGGACCGCCCGCGATCCTTTTTTATTTCTCTTCGCCCGGTGGAGTGGCTCTGGGGCGGGCTTCGCTCATCGCTTTTTTTCTGGGCACGGACATCCTGGCCGGGATCGTTTCCGCCACCCAGGGGTTGATCCACGGCCGCACCTTCCATTTGTTCGCCCTGTTTCTTCCGCCGCTGATCGTGGGCCTGGTCTTTGGCGGCCGGTCGTTCAAAAAAACGGACGAAGGCCTGTTCCGCCGCCGGGTCCTGTTGTTGCTCATAATTCTCTCGGCCGCGTCCTTGACGCGGGCCATCTGGGATTGAGCCGAATAGGGCGAGGAAGGCCTTGCCTCGCCGCTCGGCCCCAAAACCACCCGGGGTCGCCTGACCGGGAAACCCGCCGGGCATCGGCTCACGTTTCTTGGAATCCTTTATTCCCCCTCTCGCCCCTTGGTTGACGCCGCGCCGCTCCCTCTGGTAGGTTTGAAACGACCCGGCCAGGTCCGGTCGGCGGCCGGAACGAGCACCCAACGGGACCACCCGGAAAAGACGGAAGGGATGGTATGAACTACGAAACCGTCATCGGCTTGGAAGTCCACGCCCAGTTGCTGACAGAGACCAAGATTTTCTGCGGCTGTCCGGCTTCGTTCGGCGCCGAACCCAATACCCATACCTGCCCGGTCTGTCTGGGGATGCCCGGAGTATTGCCGGTGCTGAACCGAAAAGTGGTGGACTACGCCGTCCGGCTGGCTCTGGCCACCGGGTGCCGAATCCGGACCAACGCCGTGTTCGCCCGCAAGAATTATTTTTATCCGGACCTGCCCAAGGGATACCAGATTTCCATGTTCGAACAGCCCTTGGCCGAAGACGGGTTCGTGACCATCGACACCCCGGCCGGAGAAAAACGGATTGGCTTGACCCGGATCCATCTCGAGGAGGACGCGGGTAAATCGATCCACGATGAAACCCGGCCGGTATCGTACGTGGACCTCAACCGGGCCGGGGTGCCCTTGGTGGAGATCGTCAGCCAGCCCGATCTGTCCGATCCCGACGAAGCCGTCCGATACCTCAAGACCCTGCGGGACATCCTTCTCTACTTGGGCATTTCCGACGGCAACATGGAGGAAGGCAGCTTCCGTTGCGACGCCAACATATCCCTCCGGCCCGTGGGCAGCCCCGTGCTGGGGACTCGGACGGAACTGAAAAACATGAATTCGTTCCGCCACGTGGCCCGGGCCTTGGAATACGAAATCCGGCGGCAAACGGCGGTCTTGAGCGACGGCGAGGCGGTGCTTCAGGAAACCCGGCTCTGGAATGAAACCAAGGGCGTGACCGAACCCATGCGAGGCAAGGAAGAAAGCCACGATTACCGTTATTTTCCGGAACCCGACCTAATCCCCTTGAAACTCGATCCCAACTGGTTGAACGCGATTCGTCACGAATTGCCGGAACTCCCCCGGCCCCGCCGG
>JAGVGV010000436.1 GCA_020056895.1 Deltaproteobacteria bacterium | reverse complement strand
CTTCGGTACGCCAGCCCGGGCAGATTGGACAACAGCGTGGAAAGGGAACGCCGGCTTTCCTCGAGTTCAGCGGTCCGTTGATCCACCAGTTCCTTCAAGTGATCCTGATACACCTGGACTTCGGATCGGGCCCGGCCCAGCCGGGT
This sequence comes from Deltaproteobacteria bacterium, assembly GCA_020056895.1. Taxonomy (GTDB): domain Bacteria; phylum Desulfobacterota; class Desulfarculia; order Adiutricales; family JAGVGV01; genus JAGVGV01. The sequence continues at coordinate 4,213 of JAGVGV010000436.1, read as the reverse complement.
GACCATTTTGGCCACGGCCTGGCCCAATTCATCGTTTTCGGAACGGATGGGAACCGTTACCTCCAGGTTGCCCATGGCCACGGCGGTGGCGGTTTCGGCCATGCTCCGAAGGTATTCGGCCATGTCGTCGAAGGCCCGGCGGGCTTCCTGGAGCCCTAGGACCACCTGGTCGAAAGCCTGGGCCACCCGGCCGACCTCGTCCTCCAAATCAATGTTCAACGGCTTGGACGTGACTTCGAAATCCAGCCGGATATCCCCCAAAGCCAGGGCGGAAAAACGGTGGGTCAGCACCTGCAGGTCGTCCCGGGCCATGCGCTGGGAGGCGGCCATGACCTTTTCCAGCGGTTCGGTGATCCGGCGGGAAACCAGAAGGCTTAAAACCAGGCTGCCCACCACGGCGACAATGACGAAAACGATCAGTTCATCCCGAGTACTGGCGGTGAGTTCCCGGGAAATTTTCTGGTGATGCGCGTATTCCTTTTCGATCCGGTCCACGATCTCGGCCGTGGACCGGGCTATGCGGGGTTCAAGGGATTGGATGGCGGTTTCCATCACTTTCCGCAATCCCCGAAAATAGGCCTGGATGTTTTGCACATCCCGTTCGTACGCGATCACCGCCCGCCGGGCTTCGGCCGCGTTAACGCGGTATTCGGATTCCGGAAAAGCCTGTTCCAGGAGCCCAAAAGCCGTTTCGGCCTCGGTGAAGGCCTTGCGGAACAGCACCACATGCTTGGCGTCGCCGTCCTGAAGGTATTGAGTGGCCTGGAGCACCATTCCCAGAAAGGCATACTGGGCGTTGCCGAAAGATAGAAAAATCCCGGCGTCGCTCTGGGTGGATACCGCCACCCGGATGGCGGTCAGGTTGTTTTCCACCACGAATTGCTGAACATTCAATGAATTTCGCTGAATTTCCAGAATTTTTTGTATTATCAGGGTGATTTCGACAAACGCCGCCCGATACTCGACGGCGGCCTCCTGAATATCCACCAGAATGTTGAACCGGCTCTGGTCTTTCACCAGCCCCCGGGCCTGAGCGATCCGTTGTTCCAGTTCGGCGAAATTGGCCATGAACCGATTGATTTCGTCCGGGTTCCGGCTTTGGACAAAGGCGCTGGCATGGGTGCGGGCCAAGGCGGCTTTGGTGGCGATGTCCTGAGCCAACCGGGCTTCCACCGACAAATGACCCGTCAGTTCGTCCACTCTGGAGGTTATTTCGGCGGTCCGGGTCAAGGCCAGAAAGCCAATGCCGAGCATAATCAACCAGGTAACCAGGTACCCTAGAAGAATTTTTCGGCCGAGTTTTTTTTTGATCCACCCGGTCATCGCCCACCTTGCACTCCGGGCCAAACGGATGTCTCGCCCCAATAGTACTTCACGGACGGGAACATTTCCGGGCCGGTTCGAACCATTGTTCCAGGCCGTGTTGAAGCGAATCCGCCGCCTGTCCCGGCGTCATGGTCCCGTTGACCACCGCCACGGCCGCGTTCTGAGTTAGCATGTACCCATCCGGTTCCCCATCCCTCAGCTTTTCCCAGGCCAGGCGAACGTCCGTTCCCCGCCCCTGGTTCAGCGCCAAAAACGCCTGGGCATGGGCATTGACCAGCTTGGGCACATTTTTGTGCAAAGGGAAAAAACCCGGGAGTTCGTTGCCCAACAGAGCTCCGAATTCGGGCGTGGTCATCCACGCCAAAAAGGTTTTCGCCGCCTTTTTCCGAGGCGATGCCGCGTTCAACCCCATGCCCGCATCCAGGTGAAAGGTGATGAACGGCGGCTGGCCGGCGGGAGGCGGCGGCGCGAAAACACTCCATTCGAAGGCCGGCCTCGAGGCTTCGAAAAAGGGAATATCCCACGAACCGCCCAGCCACATGACCGCTTTGCCCTGCAGGAACAGTTGAAGGCTGTCGGTATACCGGAGGAGGGTCTGATTTTTCGGAAGGTAGGGCGCCAAATCCCTGAGGGCCCCGAACGCGGAAATCATCCGGCCGTCGTTGAAGCAGCGCTCACCTTTCAAATACGCCATCCGCCCTTCCCGGCCGCCGATGAAATTGGGCGCCAGGTTGAAAAAGACGATCTCGTTGATGGTCCAGCCGTCGCCCGAAGCGTTGGCCAGAGGAATCAGGCCGGCGGCCTTGATTTTTTCGGCCGTTTCCAGAAAAGCCTCCCAGGTGGACGGGATGTCCAACCCCAGCCGCTTGAAGGCATCCTGGTTGTAATAGACGCCATGGGAGGTGGCGATGAAGGGAACGCCGTACGGCCGGCCGTCGTCCGTGGACCAGGGAGCCCGGGTGGCGGCGGTGAACTGATTCTGAATTCCGGGAAGATCAGCCAAAGGCGCCAGATACCCTTTTTCGTACAACCGCCTCGAAGTGCCGAAGGATCTAAGGTAAAAAAGATCCGGCGCGGACCCGCCTTCAAGCTGGGCATCAAGCACTTCGTTGTATTCCGGAGCCGGGGTGGGATCGAACGTAACACGGATATCGGGATGAACCCGGTTGAAGGCCGAAAAAAGGGCGTTCATCTGCCGGATATCATCGGTCCGCCAAGACCCCATGGTCAGGGCCACGGTCTCCTGAGCCGGGGCGGGGCTCGCGGCCAACACCGCCGCGCCGACAACCAGCATCACCGCCAAGGCCAGCGCGATGTTCGTCGCTGCCGGCCGACCCAACTTTTTTCGCCGGTTCCGGTCTGGGCTCATGGCCGCCACTCCTTTTATTCATGGAATTCCCTTGTCAAAAAGAGCTCCGCCTAGCCCCCATTATACCGGCCGGAACCCGCCCCCGACACCCCTTCCAGCCTTTTTCGGGACCGGATTTCAGGGTATTTTCGGAAAATCGGCGGTAATCACGAATTCCGAACCGGACGGGGCTGGAGTCAATGCTGGTGGCGGGCCAACCGTTGTTCCAGCCGGTGAACGGCCAGGGAAAGACTCAGGCAAAGCACGAGGTATAATACGGTGATGGTCAGCCAGATTTCAATGGTTACGTACGTGGCGGCCATGATCTGCAGGCCCTGAAAGGTGAGTTCCTGAATGGAAATCACCGATACGATGGCGGAATACTTGATGGTGTTGATGAATTCGTTGGCCAATGGCGGCAGGGTCCGCCGGAGGGCCTGGGGCAGGATCACGTACCGCATGGTCTGAAGCCAGGAAAGCCCCAAGGCGGACCCGGCTTCCCATTGGCCTCGTTCAATGGATTGGATCCCGGCCCGGATGATTTCGGTGATGTACGCGCCCTGAAAGGCGGCCACGGTGATTACGCCGGAAAGAAAGGCGGGGACCAGGTTGGGCGGAGCAAAGCAGAACGACAAAATGTTCTGAGTGGTTTCGGAAGCCGACCGGACGAAGCCTTCCACGCCCAACAAAGGCATAATCTGGTCGCTGACGAAAAAATAGAAAATGAAGACCAGAACCAAGGGCGGAAGGTTCCGGATCAATTCCACGTAGCCCCGGCCGATCATCCGGCCCAGAAGCCGCTTGGTGGTCCTGAGCACCCCCATCACCCCGCCGCCGACCACGGCCAGAAGGGTGGCCCAGAAGCTCAGGCGAAGGGTGGTGAACAGCCCGTCCAGGAGCAGGTTGGCCTTCCAGGAACCCGAAGCCGGATCGTACCGAACCAGGTACTGAGGGATGATCTCCCATTTCCAGTGATAATTGAGTTCCCGGGTCAGGCGGACTCCCACATACCCGATTCCGGCGAGAATGAGCGCGATCAGGATCAGGTCGAGCGGCGTGATTCGGGCTTTTTTCCAATGCACGGGCGGTTCGGGTCTCCTGTCTTCATATCCTATTCGCGAAATCCGTCAAGGCCCGAAGGAACCCCTCGGTTCCTGGGGTTCCTTCGGAGTGTCACGTATGGGACGTTCCGGCGGAGTTATTCCACCGAGGGCGCCCAGTCCCGGGTTTCGAACCAGTAGTGGTGCCGTTCGGCCAGCCAGCCTTCATCGGCGGCGCCGATGATCCAACTGTTGAAAAAGGCCAAAGTGTCCGGATCGCCTTTGCGCACCGCGAAACCGATGGGTTCCTTGGTGAACATGCCTTCAATGGGCAAAAAGAGCGAATCCGCGTATTGAATGGCTTCGAAGGCCGGCCGGGGGGCGGATCCCACCACGGCGTGGACCTTGCCGTTCCTTAATTCCTGATACGCCTGGGCTTCGTCGTCGAATTCCCTAAGCTGAGCCTTGGGCATGAACTTCTTGGCCGACGCCACCGCCG
>JAGVGV010000376.1 GCA_020056895.1 Deltaproteobacteria bacterium | reverse complement strand
CCCGCCCATCGCCGCGTTGGCCATGCCCCGGATGATGCCCTTCAAGAAGGCTTTGGAAATGATCATGCTGGGCGACGCCATTGGCGCGGACGAGGCCAAAACTCTGGGGTTGGTCAACCGGGTGGTTCCGCCGGAACAACTGGCGGCCGAAACCGAAGCCTTTTTGGCCAAGCTCAAGGGCCTGAGCCCTCTGGTGTTGAGGAAAACCAGGGACGCGGTGTACGCCGGTCTGGACAAACCCGTGCCCGATGCGCTGGCGGCCATCGAAAAAATCTATCTGGATGAACTCATGCCCACCGCCGACGCCGAAGAAGGGCTCAAATCGTTTCTGGAAAAGCGCAAACCCGATTGGAAGAATAAATAAACAATAGGACTCCGGGGGGAGGGCCGTGTCCGGCGGTTCTCCACCCCAACCCCCGCCGCTCCCATTTCCCCCTCAACCGGCTGTATCGGTTCGTCATTCGTTCCGATACCGATCCTTCCCCAGGTCGAACAAATCAAAATTTAATAATACCGCCGCGAAAACGAAATGGTGGTCCGTATAAACCTCGGGGTACCTGGTGGAGGCTTCGTTCCAAGGGAACACCGCCCGGGTGGATCATTGTTTCGGGAGGTTCGGTGGTGCACGGCTCGAATCAGGATATTTGGACCGGCGACAATCGAATCGGGCGGCTGGTGGAAGAGGCCAAGGTTGTTTCACCTCTGGAACCGGTTCGTCAGGTCAAGGACATTCTTGGCGAGGAAGACCCGCTCAAGGCGGTGGTCGTCGCCGAAGAAGACCGGCCCCTGGGGCTGGTCATGAGCTTTAACCTGAACCGGACCTTAAGCCAGCGTTTCGGCTTGTCCTTGTATTGGGAACAGCCCGTGTTCAAGGTCATGGATTCCGAGCCCCTGATCGTGGAAGCCGACCTGCCGGTGGAAGCCGCCGCCAGCCAGGCCATGGCCCGGTCCAAGGATAAGGTGTACGACAGCGTGATCGTCACCCAAAAGGGCGCCTTTCACGGGATTGTTTCCGTTTATAAAATGCTGGATTACCTGGCTTCCAGCCACGAGGAGCGGGCTCTCCAACTGGTGGACGCCAACCGGAAGCTGGCCCGGGGCATCCAGCTTCGCAAACAGGCTGAAGCGGCGTTACGAACCGCCATGCAGGAAGCGGAAGCGGCCAACCGGGCCAAAAGCGATTTTCTGGCCCGCATGAGCCATGAAATCCGCACGCCCATGAACGCCATTTTGGGCATGGCCGAAATTCTGGAAGAAACGGAACTGAATCAGGAACAGCGGGATTATTTGGGCACGCTGGCTTCGTCCGGCGATCTGCTTTTGGGCATCATCAACGACATATTGGATTTTTCCAAAATCGAAGCCGGGAAGATTCAACTGGAAAGCGTGCCCTTCGATCTTCAGGAAATGCTCGAGGAAACGGCCAGGATCATGGCCTACCGGGCTCATGAAAAGGGGCTGGAACTGGTTAGCCGCCTGGGTCCGGATACGCCCCTATCGGTTATAGGGGATCCGGTTCGTCTCCGGCAGATTTTGGTCAATTTGCTTAGCAACGCAGTGAAATTCACCAAGCGGGGCGAAGTGGTGGTGGAAGTCCACCCCGATCCGGCCGAGGACCGGCCATCATGCTACCTGTTCAGCGTCCGCGATACCGGCATCGGCATCCCGGCCGATAAAATCGAGGCGGTGTTCGACAGTTTCACCCAGGCGGATTCGTCCACCACCAGGGAATTCGGCGGCACGGGCCTGGGGTTGGCCATCTGCAAGCGGCTGGCGGAATTGATGGACGGCCGCATCTGGGCGGAAAGCCGGGTGGGCCAGGGAACCACATTCTTCTTTTCGGTCCGGTTGGAAGAAGGGCCGGAACGAATCCGGACTCTGCCGGCGGCGCTGGCCCAGCTCAAGGGCTGCCGCGTTCTGGTGGTGGATGACAACACCACCAACCGGCTGATTTTCAAGGAGCATCTTGGCCGGTGGGGAGCGGTGATCATCGAAGCCGAAAACGGCTGGCAGGCTCTGGCCCGGCTAGCCGAAGCGAACGAACGCCGGGAACCCTTCCAATTGGCTCTATTGGATTACCACATGCCGGGCATGGACGGCGTGGAACTGGTCCGGCGGATGCACCAGGAAAAGCTGGCCCTGCCCGCCAGCCTGATGATGTTCAGTTCGAGCGATACCGGGGAAGGCCGGGATGAAGCCAGGGGCGCGGGCATTTCCCACTATTTCGTCAAGCCGGTCCGGCAGGCGGAACTCATCGACGCGGTGTTGTCGGCCCTGGGCCGGATCGATCCCCAGGGGGTTCCTTTGGAAAAGGAATCCAGGATATCGGTGGGCCTGCTTCCGAAAATGAGCGTGCTGCTGGCCGAGGATTATCAGCCCAACCGCAAGATCGTGGAATCGTTCCTGAAGGCCACGCCGGTGCGCCTGGAATGCGTGGAAAACGGGCGGCTGGCGGTGGACCGGTTCCAGGCCGAGGATTTCGATGTGGTGCTGATGGATATGGAAATGCCGGTCATGGGCGGTTTGGAAGCCACCCGGCTGATCCGGGCCTGGGAAAAGGAAACGGGCAGGCCGCCGGCGCCGATCATCGCGCTGACGGCTCATGCCTTCGCGGAACACAAGGCCATGTGTTTGAACGCGGGTTGTTCGGATTTCATCCACAAGCCGGTAAAGAAGCGGCGGCTGATCGAAGGGCTGATCGCCGCGGCCCTGACCGGCCGGGAAGAGCCCGCCGAAGGGACTCCCGCCGGCGATCCTCCGGCATTCAGGCCGCCGAAGCCCGAGCCGAAACCGGAGACTCATTACCATGTTCAAGTGGACCCGGACCTTTCGGAACTGATCCATGAATACCTGCGAACGCTCCGGTTGGACTGCCGGAACCTGGTCCAGGCGTACAAAAAACGCGACTATGAAGCGCTATACGGCATCGGGCATGATCTGAAAGGCAGCGGCGCGGGGTATGGCCTGAACCGGGTGACGGAGATCGGCCAGGACATCTGCGTGCTGGTCAAAGAAAAAAAGCACGACGCCCTGGCCGATTCGTTGAAATCCCTTATCGATTACGTAAAAAACGTCCGCGTTTCCCTTCCGGAAGGTAAAGAAACGGATGGGTAGAGGGAACCGGCTCATCATTTTTCAGGACGAGCCGCCTGGAATTTCCAAACAAAACGCATTGGTTCCGCTCACGCTAAGTGCTGCCCGCTGACGACTGACCGCCCGAAGTATCAGGCTCACCCAGCCTCAAGGGGAATCGCAATTTCGCCGACGCCTTCCGAGACTGAAAGCGAACATGATCTT
>JAGVGV010000620.1 GCA_020056895.1 Deltaproteobacteria bacterium | reverse complement strand
TACTTCTTGATCTTTCTAAGGTCCTTGGTCCGGCCGGGCAGATCGTAAAAAGGCAGCTCGCCTGCCGCCCGGCGGGCCATCAGTTTCTTGTGGGCCGAGGCCAGGGGGCTTTTGAGTTCATCCACGTCGGCCTTGGACAGGCCATGGGCCTCGCCCACCGCTTCGGCCATCACGTTCTGGAAATCCAGTACCAAAGGCGACTCTGGGGAAGGGGCTTTCTTCTCCGCCATGGCTCCTTGTTCCTCGCTGGGCCGAAAAAGGCGTTCATCCGGGAAAAACCCCGGGGGTTGGGCCATGATTCCGAAAACCGTCAGGGGGTGGTGAACCGCTGGGACCCTGGGGGCCGGTTTCGGATTCCGGCGGATAGGGCGCCCCGGCCTTGGCCGATACTCCGGCGGCTCCGGGGCGGTCTCCTTGACAGCAAACTCAACGCATTATACGATCTTTTTAGGGAGTTGTCATCTGGGGGAACGACTCGGGCGCCGGGCCTCGGGCGGAGGCGGTTTTTCCCCGGCCGGATGGCTCCAAGCCCCTGGCGGAAGGCCCATGGAAAAAACGCTCAGCCAGATCGTTGACCGCATTCTTCAGCTCGATGAAACGGAGCTGACCCGCCTGTTACCCGAATACAAGCGGATCATGGACGATTTTCAGCCCACGAAGGAATGGGAAAAAGCGGTCATCACCTATTTCGTGATCAATGCCGTCCGAGTCAAGAACACCCTTTTCAACGACCACATTGAAAAGCAGAACGCCAAAGGCAAGCCCCACCTGAAGCTGGTGAAACCGGAATAAATCACTGAATCTCTTCGCTCGATGAGGACTCTTCGTCCCGCTATTTGGTAGAACCCATCCCAAAATTGTTCTTTGACCTTGAATGCGTCGTCCGAGGGGTGAAACCAATCCTCGAAATATGTCCAATTTCATCGCTGGTTCCCAAGCTCCAGCTTGGGAACCCCGCCGCTTTGAAGCTCCAGCTTCATGACTGTTCTCCTGAATAAAATGAGATTGCTGGTAAAGCGCTTTGAAGCTGGAGCTTCCGGATATCGGTCCCCAAGCTAGAGTCATGTCAAATGTCAAGTGTCGACGCGGCCGTTCCATTTCCGATGGCGCAATGGTGTTGCTTGGCGAGGAGGTATACTCTGGTTTCAGCCAAGGCGTTTTGAAAAACCCCCTCACGCCGGCCGGATACTTGGGCGTGGCCGCCCGATGCGGAATGGCTATGTCGGCTGTCGCGGGACCGGTTCGTTCCTTCATACCGAACCGGACCCGCATCATTCGGCTATCCGGAAAGGCCCTATTCCCAGGTCTTCCGGATTTTCACTCCGCGGCCGGCAAGGTGTTCCTTGAGCTGGCGGATGGTGTATTCACCATAATGGGTGATCGAGGCGATCAGGGCCGCGTCGGCGTCGGCTTCCTCCAGCACCGCCCGGAAATGGTCCGGAAGGCCGGCCCCGCCCGAGGCGATGACCGGGATGTCCACGGCCTGGCTGATCATTCGGGTGAGCGTCATTTCGTACCCTTCCTTGGTGCCGTCGGTGTCGATGGAGTTCACGCAGAGCTCCCCCGCGCCCAGCCGCCGGCCTTCCTTCGCCCACCACAGGGCGTCCAGGCCCGTCGCGGTCCGGCCGCCGTTGATGTAAATCTCGTATCCGCAAGGAATGGTTTCGGAAACCGGAACCTTCAAAACGTCCATGCCCAGAACCACGCACTGGGACCCGAAGGCGTCGGCCCCCTGCCGGATGATTTCCGGATTCCGGACGGCGGACGAATTCACGCTCACTTTTTCGGCGCCGGCCAAAAGCACCCGCCGCATGTCTTCCAACGTCCGGATGCCGCCGCCCACGGAAAAGGGGATAAAGATTTCCTCGGCCGTCCGCCGGACCACGTCGATCATGATGTCCCGGCGGTCGCTCGAGGCGGTGATGTCGTAAAACACGATCTCGTCCGCGCCCTGTTCGTAATAGAACCGGGCCATTTGGACCGGATCGCCGATGTCCACGTTGCCTTGGAAACGGATGCCCTTGGTGAGCTTGCCGTCGCGGACGTCCAGACAGGGTATGATTCTGCGGCTAAGCATCCCGGCCATCCCATGTACAGAAATTCCGGAGCAGTTTCAGCCCGTTGGGGCCGCTCTTTTCCGGGTGGAACTGGGTGGCCGCCAGATTGCCTTGAGCCACCACGCTGGTCAGAGTCAGTCCGTACTCCGTTTCGGCCACGGCCAGGGCCGGATCGGCCGGCTGGGCATAATAGGAATGGACGAAATAGAACTCGGCCTCGGCCGGAATGCCGTCCAGAAGTGGATGGGGCCTCAGAGGCCGGACCTGATTCCAGCCCATGTGCGGAATCTTCAGCCGCCGTCCGCCGCTGTGGTGGTCTTCGGGAAAACGGATGGTCCGGCCGGGAAGCAGCCCCAGGCAGGGGGTGCCGCCGTCTTCTTCACTGGATTCGAAAATGATCTGGGTGCCCAGGCAGATGCCCATGAGCGGCGTGCCCTGGTCCCGCACTTGGCGGATCACCTGGTCCAGACCGTCCCGTTTCAGGCTGGCCATGCCCGCGCCGGCCGCGCCCACTCCGGGGAAAATCACGCGTTCGGCCGCCAGCAGCACCTTGGGGTCGCGGGTAATCACCGCTTCGAACCCCACGTAGGCCAGCGCCCGCTTCACCGACGTCAGGTTGCCGGCGTCGTAATCGATAATGGCGATCATAGGTCCTCAATAGGCGTAGAACCCCCGGCCGGTTTTTCGTCCCAGCCAGCCGGCGTCCACGTATTTTTTCAAGAGAGGGCAAGGGCGGTATTTGTCATCGCCCAGGCCGTCCCTCAGAACGTTCATGATGGAAAGGCAGGTATCCAGGCCGATCAGATCGGCCAGAGCCAACGGGCCCATGGGATGGTTCATGCCCAGCTTCATCACCTGATCGATGGCCTCGGGCGTGCCCACGCTTTCAAACAGGCAGAACACCGCTTCGTTGATCATGGGCATGAGAATCCGGTTCGAGATGAACCCCGCCAGATCGCCGGCTTCCACCGGTGTTTTCTTCAGGCGAAGTCCCAGGTCCCAGGTGGCCCGGAAGGTGTCGTCGCTGGTGGCCAGGCCCCGGATCACTTCCACCAGGGCCATCAAGGGCACGGGGTTCATGAAATGCATGCCGACGAACCGGTCCGGCCGTTTGGTGGCCGCGGCCAGGCGGGTGATGCTGATGGACGACGTATTGGAGGACAGGATGGCATGATGAAGGCAGATATCGTCCAACCTGCGGAACAGGTTGACCTTCAGGTCTTCCTTTTCGGGGGCGGCTTCCACCACGAAATCGGCCCCGGCCAGGGCTTCCATCTGAGTGGTCCCCTGGACGCGGCCGAGGATGGCGGCCTTTTCGTCATCGGTCATCCGGCCTTTTTTGACCATCCGGTCCAGGCTGGCCATGATGGTCTTGAGCCCCTTCGCCACGAAGTCGTCCGCCACGTCCACCATGATGACGTTCAGGCCCGCCGCCGCGGCGACCTGAGCGATGCCATTGCCCATCTGACCGGCGCCCACCACGCCGAACACCTTCACGTCCATGCCGCCCCTCCTGTTTTGGGTCCGTGATCCGGGACCCGCTGGGTCTGTTCACCGTTGGAAGCCCAGGATTATAAGCCAGGGGGGGCTGAGGCGCAAGACAAGGATTTGTTGGATCATTCCGAACGGATCCGATGGTTCATCCAGCCGGACGGCACTTTTTTCGTATCCCGGCGGTTGAATGGAAAATCACTTCGCCGATATCCCGGCCTAACTCCTTGGATTTCCACAAACCTCGCCGTCTCCTTGACAAAAACCTGAAGCGGCGATACACTATGTTTGTCTTAAGGAAGTGAGACACTCCGCCGGGAAGCCAGGGAAAGGGCGCCAAGGGTCGCCCTTTTTTATTTCCGGCGAGGGACAGGGACGTGCCCCAGAACGGTCACCCCGGAGGCGGGGATGAGCACCAGCGCGTTCTTTCAAGGGGTTTCGCCCAATCTTTGGTTTTCCAGCACGCTCTTCAACCAGGTCTTCGGCACACGGTTTTCACCGGCCGACGGCCTGCCCGCCAACCTCGCGCCCGCGTCCTGGGCCGGTTCGGCCAACACCGGCCAACTGGCCGCCCTGAACGGGCTGTACGAACGGCAGTACGACCTGTTGTCCAAGGCCGAAAAGCTTTCCGCCGAAAACCGGGATTCGGTTTTTTACCAAAAATCCGCCGCCAGTTCCGATACCGGGGTGGCCGAGGTTTCCTCGTTTTCGGGCAACGATTATGAAGGCGAGACGCCCAATCAATCCTTCGCCCTGAACGTGACCTCCCTGGCCCGGGAACAGATCAACCAAGGGACCATCCTGAATCCCACGTCCGCTTCGGCGGTGAACGTGGGCACGAACACCTTTACTCTGACCGCGGGCGGGACGATCTACAATCTTTCCGTTCAGGTGATTTCCGCCGACACCAACCAAACGGTGCTCGAACGCATGGCCGCCGCCATCAACCAGGCCGATACCGGCGTAACCGCGTCGGTTCTGGCGGGAACGGGCGGAGTTCGGATCGAACTGACCGGCGAAACCGGATCGGCCGGCGCCTTCAGCCTGACCAACACGGCGGGCAACGCGGTCACCGCCTCCGGGGCCAACACCACCACTCAGACGGCCGCCAACGCCGTGTTCACCGTGGATGGAACGCCCTATTCCCAGGCCAACAACCAGGTGTTTCTGCTTTCGGGCAAGCTGGAACTGGAACTCAAAGCCGCCGGAACGGCCACCGTGACCGTGGGCGAGGATACGTCGGCCATGGCCTCGGCGATTTCCGATTTTCTGGATGCGGCCAACGAGTACAGCTCGTACCTGGCGTCCAATTCCTTCCTGGCCCCCAGCCTGGCTTCGTCGTGGGCGTCGATCACTCAGCGGATTGCTTCGGACCTCGATGGATACGGCGTGACCCGGGGGTCTTTGAACCAATTGAGCCTTAATACCACCACGCTCAATTCGGCTCTGGCCCAGGATGTATCGGCCGTCATGGCGGCCTTGGGCGGGCCGGACGGCGTGGTTCAGCAGGTCAAGGCCCTGGCCGAACGGGTCATTGGGTCCCCCGGAGCCCGGCTTCTGGCCTCTCCGCCCACATCGGGCCTGGGGGCTCAATACCTGCGGTCCCTTACGTCGGCCCCCCGGTTCCGGATCGGGCAAAGCCTGTTCTGGCAGGTGGTATAGGAAGGAATCGAACCGGAGCCGGTCGAGGCCTTCGCGAAAGATCGATTTTTATGTCCTTCTTTTTCGGGCATGGTATGCTCGGGCCGCGACGGTTTATTTTTCAGCGATAAGGTGACGTCAAGCTCAGCCCATGCCCACCACCGTTTTTTCATCCCAACTCCGGGCCGTGGTCTTCGACCTGGACGGTACGCTGCTCGACAGCATGCCCGGCCACGTGGCCGCGTGGCAAACGGCTTTCGCCGAGATCGGCCTTCGGATCGAGGCTGATTTTTTCTTCCTTCACGAGGGTATGCTGGATTGGACCCGCCTGGCGCCGAAGCTCAATGGGACCGGAGTCCGGGTGGACGCGGCCGGCTTCGAGGCCATTACCCGGCGGCAGCGGCGGTTGTATCTGGATCGCCACGCGGCGGCGTCCTTGATCTTCCCGGAAGCGGCCCGGCTGGTGGACCGGCTGAAGGGTCGGGTTCGCCTGGCCGTGGTGACCAGTTCCGAACGATCGGTTCTGCCGCCGAACCTGTGGGGCTGGCTGGAGGATCGATTCGATCAGGTTGTCACCCGGGATCAGGTGAGGCGAGGCAAACCTCACCCCGAACCCTTCCTAACCGCCCTGGACCGATTGAGGGTGGAAGCGGGCCAGGCGGTGGCGGTGGAAAACGCTCCGGCCGGGATCCGGTCGGCCAAGGCCGCCGGGTTATGGACTCTGGCCCTGGCCACGACCCTGGACCCCATCCACTTGGCCGATGCCGACCAAGTGCTGGCCAATCATCAGGCGTTGGAGGATTGGTTCGGGGAGCAAGGATGGTAATGGCCAAGGCGCATCTTGCCCGCGTAAACGTGATGTCGGCTTGGCATCACTCCACCTTCACCAGCCTCAGGTCATCCCCGAAATTGCGGATAAAGGCTTCCTGGCCGCCAGCCGAGGCCTTTTTCACCCACTTGGCCAGGTAGGGCGTCAGTTCCATCACGCTCACCGCCCGGTCTTTGTTGGTATCCGCGTCGCCCGAAAGGCCCTTGAGCACGAAGTGGGTGAACAGGCCGTTGTTTTCGTACCGGTCCGCCGCTTTCTGTTTCAACTGAGCCGCCGCCAGCACGTGCATGCCCAGGGCCTTGGCCAGAACGGATACCCGGGCGTCGTACAACCCGGCTACCACGGCGCCCAGGCCGCCGGAATGGCAGGTATCCAGCACGTAAATCTGCCTCAGGGCCGGGATGGTTTTGGACCATTCCATCAGCTCCACCGATGAAATGGCCGCCTTGGGCAGGTTCCCCCGCCGGCCGTCGAAATCGGACGCGATCAGGTAATAC
>JAGVGV010000576.1 GCA_020056895.1 Deltaproteobacteria bacterium | reverse complement strand
TGCTCTTCCGATCTGATCCGTCCCGGCCTGAATCCCGTCTGCCCGGATCCGGCGGAGCGGCGGACGCGGCCGGTCTGGCTTCATCCTTCATCATCTTCATGCAGCACGAAAAACGGCGGTTCGTGGAAAAACTGGACTACCTGACCAGCCCGGGCTGGCTGGAAGGGAAGGATTCACGGGCGCGGGCGGGATACCGCCGGGGGGGGCCCCTGGCCGTGGTCACCGACCGGGGGGTGATGAAGTTCGACAAGGAGACCAAGGCCATGATCCTGGCCGAATACTATCCGGGCATCACCCCCGAAAACGTGGCCGAACACACCGGGTTTGTGCTGGATATATCCCGGGCACGGGAAGCTCTTCCGCCCGCCGAGGCGGAACTCCATGTCCTGCGAACCCAGGTAGACCCCATGAGACTGATTTTGGGGTAAGGGGGCGCCGGCGCCAACCCGTCCGGCGTTGGTTCAGGAACCCTGAGCCGCGATTTCCTTCAGGGCCGCCGGAATATCCTTGGGAAACCCGGGGGACCCTTCCAAAGCCCCCAGGATGGCCTTCAACAGGGCCGGAATTACTCCGGGAAGAGGCCGGGACCGACGGGACATAAGCGCCAGGGCGTCCAGATCGATCCGCAGATCCGCCTGGACCGACGGCTTCAATTCCGCATCGGCCAATCCGGCTTCGATTTTTTCCATCAGTTCCGCGAGGGACGGGGGCGGTTGGACTTCCGGTCCCTGGCCTCGAACCTGGGCCAACCCCTCGTCGGTCAGGCCCATGGCGCCGGACAAGGTTTTGATCTCCAGCCAGCCCTCGGCCACCAGGTCCATGGCCACATCCTGAGTATGAACCTTATCCAGACCCATTTCCTGGCCAATGGGCCACATGGCCGCGGTCCGGTTCGAATCCCCGCCGGTTTTATCGTAAAAAAGTTTCAACATCCGTTGCTTGATTTCGTCCGGAGCATCCAGGGACGGCATGGTTTTGTATTCCTTCCTGAATAAGGGTTGATTCCTTGTCATTGTATCACGAAACCCCCTTGGGGTCCCAGGATGAAGGCCCGGACCTCCGAATCGATCTTCGGAATTGCATTGCCCCCATGTCCCTCCCAATCGCGCAAGGGACTTGACACGGGGAGCCGTTCGGCATCAATAATAGGGAAAGAAGGATAATGAAAAGGAGCGTTCGCGGTATGGCTTATCGAATTCATCCCTTGTGGTGGCCCGTTCTGGCGGCGTCGTCGCCGATTCTGTTGCCGGTCCTGTATAAGAAAAACCGGGCCTTCCAGGCGGACCGGGAGCGGGCGGAGATACTGAACCGGGAACGGCTGGCGGCCGCTCGGCCCCTGGACCTGCCCGAACTGGAATTTCTGGAGATTCACGTATTGTCGGAATGGTTCGCGGGGGAGGGATACCGAGGCGAGGCCGGAGTATCCTATCTGATCCGTACCGACCGGGGGGCCCTGCTGTTCGACGTGGGCTTCGGGGCCCAAAGCGGCGTTTTGGCTCACAACGCGGGCCGGATGGGGTTTTCCTGGGATCAGGTGGATGCTCTGGCGATTTCCCACCTCCATCTGGACCACATGGGCGGGTTGGCGGCCAGCCGGGCCGGAACGGTGCTGGCGCCGGTGGAATTGGGCGATCCCGGAGGCCGCCCTTGCTTTCTGCCGGCTCCGGCCGAGGCCCCCGGGTTCCGGGCGGAAGTGGTGACCGGGCCGCGCCTGCTCACCGCCGGGTTGGCTTCCACGGGGCCGCTTGGCCGGGGGATTTTTTTCATGGGCCTTACCGAAGAACAGGCGCTCGTGGCCCGGGTTCGGGACAAGGGGCTGGTGGTCATTACCGGATGCGGCCATCCCACCATTCAACGAATTTTGGAAATGGTTCGGCGATTGTCCGACCTGCCTCTGTACGCCGTGGCGGGGGGCCTTCATTTCCCGTTGAAGCAAAGCCGGGGGACCTGGGCCGGCATCCAATTCCAGATGATCCTGGGCACGGGCAAGCCGATCTGGGAAAAGCTTACGGATGAAGACCTGGACCGGTCCCTGGCCGAACTGCGGGCGGCCGGGCCAAAGTTCTTGTACCTCTCCGGTCACGATTCGGACGACCATGCCCTGGCGCGGCTAAGCCAGGAATCGGGGGCTCAAACCCAGGTGTTGAAAGCCGGGGACGTGATTCGGGTTTAACCAGAATTGTGCGGTTGTTTTCTACCGAGGTGTCGAACTGCTTGCCGCGACACTTGTTTCGTGATTTTCAGCCTCGACGTATCTTGTGATACGCCCGCGGCTGAAAATCCCTCCAACTTCGTGTTTCGCGTGCGCATTTCGTCACCTCGCAACGAACCCGACCGCACGATTCGGGTTTTATGATTCCAGGCCTGGCTTTTTGGTGTAAGATCGAGGCCAGGGAGCATGAGGTATGTGCCGGGATTGCGATTACCAGGCGATGCTGGAACAAAAGGGCGTCGAGCCCACCGCGCTGAGGCGTCTGGTGCTGGAAGCCGTGGGCGCGGCGGGTTCGCGGCCGGTGACGGCGGCGGAAGTGCTGGAGGGCCTGTTGAGCCATCAGGGCGTCAACCGGGTCACGGTGTACCGGATTCTCGAACTGTTGGTTCAAAAAGGGATCGTGGAACGGATCAGTTCCGGGGATCGATCCTTTCGGTACGGCTTGGCGCCCAACGAACGCCATCAGCCCCATCCCCATTTCTACTGCCTGTCCTGCGGCCGCATGGAATGCCTGGAACCCCTGGCATCCGACCAGTTGAACGGCCTGGAGCATTCGGCCGCCGGCCGGGTCCGCCACATCCAGGTCCGCCTGGACGGAACCTGCGACCAATGCCTGAAAGACGCCAAGGACTGACTCCGGCGACCATCCTCCCATCCCGCTCGGGATCCGCGTTCCGCGTTTTTTGGAACTCATCCCAAATGAATTCACCGTTGGGCCGCCAACGATGCATCCAGGGGCCAAGAACTCTTTTGGGGACGGGTTCTAACGATACACGAAGGGATTGGCCGGGGCCGGGCGGACGATCACCTGGTCCGGAACCAAAAGGTACTGGTCGCTTAAAGTCGTGAACATCATCCCATCCATCTTGAGGGGCGGCGGGTCCAATGGCGGATCCAACCGCTTCAGGACGCCGTACACTTCCACCCACTGACCATTGCCCAATCCGGTCCAACCTTCCAGCGGCACGCGAAAACCCAAGGCCGTGGCGTCGGCCAGGCAGCACCAGATCATGGGGCCGACCACGGCCAAGTGGCCGTCGTGGTCCATTTCAGGGCTCCTTAACACAAGTCCCCACAGGGAAAAACGTTCGCCTTGGATGCCGGCGTCCGGCTCCCTCGCCGCGGCGTACAATTCCGGAGCGCTCACTTGGCGGTATTCCTGGCCGCCCAAGGTGATCCGGGCGTCCGGGGAATTGGCGCCCATCATGAAATAGGCCATTTCGGCCGTTCCCCGGGGCAGAGCCCAGGGCCGGCCCGCGGCGGCCACGGTAAAAAACAGGCAAAACACCAGCGTGGGAAAAAGGCGGAACCGGCTTGGGGCGCCGGTCAGGGCGGCCAGTCCCATGGCCAGGATCAAGCCTCCGCCCGTCATCGTCAACCATCGGTACTGAGGGTTGAGAAACCACAAATAGCGGTCCCCGGCGGCCAGGGCGCACATGCCCAGGCCAAAAATCAGAAGTTGTCCGCCGCCCGCTATATGTCCCCAGTGTTTGGCCATGGTTTTACCCGAAAAGAAAGCCGAAGGTCATGGCGGCGCCGAAAACGATCAGCGGAGGGATAATCACCAGCATCACCCAGATCCGGTGGGCAAAGGTGGCCCCGTACATGGCCATGAGCTTCAGGTCCAGCATGGGCCCGAGGGCCACGAAGGCCAACTGGGCCGCTCCGGGAAAGGCGGAAAAACTGGCGGCCACGAACGCATCGGCTTCGCTGCATACGGATAACAACACCGCCAGGAGCATCATGGCCAGGATGGAGCCGGCCAGGTTGTCCTGGAACCAGGACAACAATCCGGCGGGAATCAGGATTTTGACCAGAGCCGCGGCCATGGCCCCCAGAATCAACAGCGCGCCCATGGACAGGAAATCGGCGGCGGCGTGCCGAAGGGCGTGGAGAATCCGTCCGGCCGGGGTGGGGGCGTCGTTCACATGAGCGTCGTGCTCGGGGTGTTCGTGGCCGCAAGCAAGGGGCTCCCCGGCGGTTCTCCCCGGCCGGAGCAGCATTCTGGAGTCCAGATCGCGGACCGTCCAGCCGATGATCGCCGCCGTCAGCCCGACCACCGCCGCCCGGCCGCCAATGAGCCACCAATCCCCCCGAAAGGCAACGTACGTGGCCCACAGCACCACGGGGTTGAGCACCGGCGCGGCCAGCATATAGGCCGTTACGGTTTGGGGGGGCGCGCCAAGCCCCAGAAGCCGGCGGGCAATGGGGACCGAGCCGCATTCGCAGGTGGGCAAAAGGAACCCGGCCATCAGGCCGAAGGCCACCCCGCCCACCCGGCCTCGGGGACAAAGCCGGACCAGCCGATCGGAACCGATCAGGACTTCCAGAAAGGCTCCCAGGAGCGACCCCAAAGCCAGAAAGGGGGCGGCTTCGAGGACGATGGCCGTGACCACGGCGGAAAAAGCGGCCGCCGGCGAAGCGGGGTTCATCAACGATTCCTTCCCGGACCGGTGTTTCCGGCCATCCATGCTTCGGCCTTTATACTCCAGGAACACCCGCCCGCCAAGGCCCGGCTTTTGATCTCCGTCAGTTGAAGCGATCCTGGGGGACGACTTTTCTCCCAAGCGCCGGGGGCGGGAAGGATGGCGCCGGCGTCCCCAAGCCGGCCCTACCCGTAACGGAATGGCTCCCCAATTCAAGGTTTTCTTGCCAAGCACCCGTCCCGCCTTGTACAATGACAGGGCACCGATCGGGCCTAGGGGGACGATGCATGGTTCGGCGGATAGGGATGATTTTGTGGGCGTTGCTGTTCGTGGCTGGGCCAACCGTTTGGGCCGGCCAGGCGCCGCCGTACCGGGCCCGCGTGGACGGGCTCCACGTGGCCGGCAAACAACCCGAACGGGTTCACGTGTTCGCCACCGTCACGAATCAGGAAGGACGGGTGGTTCCCGGGCTGGGCGCCCTGGACTTCCACGTGATCGAGGATGACCGGCCGGTAACCAGCCCCTTGGAAGTCCGAACCTTCGCCGCTTCGGGCCGTCCGCTCGATTACGCCTTCGTTTTCGAACACCGATCGGAAATGGCCGCATCGCTGACCCTGGTTCAGGAAGGGGCCATGCGGTTTTTTCAGGATATGGGCTACGGTCCCCGAGGTTTGGTGGTCGATTACACCGGGCCGGTCCAAGTGGCGGCCGGGCCGGTCGCCGATCCCAACCGCC
>JAGVGV010000283.1 GCA_020056895.1 Deltaproteobacteria bacterium | reverse complement strand
GGCGGTGTCGCCGGCCGCGCAACCCGCGAACAGGCCGTACCCGCCGCCCTTCATCACCAGTTCCTCGATCAGTTCCACCATGGACCGGGCGCCCGTGGGTCCCTGGGGATGGCCAAACACCAGGGAACTGCCGTAGTTGTTGAAAATCTTGTCGTCAATACCCATCAGTTTGCCCATTACCACATCGTTCACGGCGAAGGGATTGTGAGTTTTCACCGCCGCCAGGTCCGATACCTTGAGCCCCGCGTTGTTCAAGGCCATCTCGGCGCTCGGAGTCACCGCCGCCGCCATATGAGCCTTTTTCGCGCGGCCGAACCCGTAGCCCAGCACCTGGATGGTGATGTTCTTGTCCGCCGAAAGTTCGTCGGCCTTGGCCTTCGAGGCCACGATAATCCCCGCGTTCCCGTCCGCCGGGTGCGTCTGAGCGCCGAAACTGATGACTCCGCCGGGCAAAACCGGCTTGAGCGCCGCCAGGCCTTCGGCCGTGGTGGGCGTGATGCCTTCATCCAGATCGACCACGATGGTCTTTTTCTTGCTCACCTGAACATCCACACCGATCATATACCGTTTCTGGAAGGCCCGGTCATCGGCCGTGGAATCCAGGTACTGTTCGTACCGCCTCAGAGCCAGGGCGTCGGATTCCTCCTTGGTCACCCCGTGTTCCTTGGCCACGTTTTCGGCCGTGGCGATCATGGCCACGCCGCCGTACGGGTCCTTGCTGAAGTTGTCCATCATCCAGTTTTCGCTGATTACTTCGGCGCCCGGTCCCTGGGGGTTGGGCCAGACGGTGTGGGGGCCGTTGGAACAGCGGTCCGCGGCGGCCGCCAGAATGGCCTGGTTCGTCCCGGTTTCCACGGCCATGGCGGCCAATCCCAACGTGGTGGCCGACGTGGCGCAGGCCTGGGAAATGGTGGGGCCGCTGATCTTGTCGTTGCCCATCATGGCCGCGAACCAGGGGGCCCCGTAAAACCACTGTTTCTGGCCGATGGTCATGCCCAAGTACAGGCCGTCCAGCGCTTCGGCGGAAAGGCCCCGAAGCTGAAAAAATTTTTTGGCCGTGGCCGCGCCCAGGGCAAGGGCGTGTTCGTTCATGAAACTGCCCTGCCAACGGCAGAAGGGCGAGCTCCAGTAGCCTTTGTACGGAATAAACGCCTTGGTCAGCATGAGGTTTCCTCCCTTGGGGTAACCGAAAAAGGAACGAAGCTTCGGGAAGCCAGGCTCCCTCAGATCGTTAGGCCCAATCCCCAAATGAAGCGGGGATGGGGGTTATTGATGATCGCTCCACTTGCCGTACCGCTCCCGTAAGGCTCGGTGCAGAATCTTGCCCGTGCCCGTCCGAGGCATGTCTTCATCGGAAATGAAATCCAGCTTTTTGGGCCGTTTGAAGCCCGCGATGCGCGTTTTGATGTGGTCCAGAAGCTCCTTCCGGAGCGCTTCCCCGGCCTCGAACCCAATGTGCGGGATCACGATGGCGGTGACCATTTCGCCCCATTTGGCGTCCGGTACGCCGATCACGGCCACGTCTTTCACCGCCGGATGGGACCCGATGGCGTTTTCCACTTCGGACGGGTACACGTTTTCCCCGCCGGTGATGATCATGTTTTTCTTGCGGTCCACCAGGTAAAAATACCCGTCCTCGTCCCTTCGGCCCATGTCGCCGGCGGAAAAGTATTCGCCCTTGAAGGCGCTTTTGGTCACTTCGGGCAGGTTCCAGTATTCGCTGAACAGGGCCGGGCCTCGGGAATAGAGCTCGCCCACCTGGTTCACCGGCACTTCATCGCCGTTTTCATCCAGAAGCCTGATGACATCCGTACCAATGATTTCGCGGCCGATGGACCCCAGCTTGCGGATCTGGTCTTCGGGCCGAAGGAGCGTGACCAACCCGGCCTCGGTGGACCCATATGCTTCGAACAATTGGGAATTCTTGAAGTATTCCAAAATTCCCAGCTTGGTGTCCTTGCGGGCCGGCGCCGAGCTGCAAAGGAGCTTCCTTACGCGGGAAACATCGTACTTGTTTTTCACTTCGTCCGGCAGAGCCAGCATCATGATGTAATGCGTGGGCACCAAGGAGGTGAAGGTGATGCGGTGTTCGGACAGGGTGCCCAAAAGGTGTTCGGGATCGAAACTGACGCTGTTGTATACGCAGACCGCGCCCTGGGCGTAGGTGAAGCTGTAGCTGTAGAAAATGGAATTAACGTGGCACATGGGCATGACCAGGAGGCCGATGTCGTCCCGGCCGAAGCCCATTTCGGCCACGTTCAGAATGTAAAAGGCGATAAAGCTTTCGTGGGTGCGGACCACGCCCTTGGGTTTGCCGGTGGTGCCCGAGGTGTACATGAAAGTCCACACGTCCTTGTGGTCCACCTTCACGTCCGGTTCTTCAGGCCGGCCGCCGGCGATCAGGTCCTCGTACTGCAGGTATCCGTTGGGCGTGGGGCCTTCACCCAGGTAGATGTAATGTTTCATGTCCGGGAGGTTTTTGCGCACTTCGTCCGCGCCGGCCACGAAGGGGCTTTCCACCACGAAGGCCTTGGCGCCGGAATCCTTGAGGATGTATTCGTATTCCATGGGCGCCAGCCGGAACATAATGGGTACGGCCACCAGGCCGGCCTTGGCGGCGGCGGTGTACATTTCCATCCATTCCAAGGAATTGTACGCGATGATGGCGAACCGGTCGCCTTTCTGGAGGCCCAGGGACAACAGGGCATTGGCCAGGCGGCAGCTCCGCTCGTTCCATTCCCGATTGGTCATGGACCGTTTCAGGTCCTTGGCGCCCAGTTTATCCGGAAACAAGGTGGCGTTGACGCGAACGATTTCGCCGGCATTCAACCATCTACTCATAGGTCTTGGTCTCCTCCCTTTGGGGGTCCAGAATGTTCTTCATTTATGGCGAACAGGGCCGCGCCGTACGCGCCCATCAACTGGGGCCTAGGCGGGGCCTGAACCGGCCGGCCGAGCATGGCGGAAAAGATATCGATCAGAATGGGGTTGTGCGCCGCCACTCCGCCCGAAAGAACCGGTTGGCTGGTAATGGCGTCCATTTCCAGCACCCGCCGGGCGATGGAATGATAGATTCCCTTCACGATGCCGCCAATGGGCCGGCCGGCCCGGATTTTTTCCAGTATTTCCGTGGCGGTAAAAACCGTACAGTAACTGCCCAGTTCCACCACTTCGTCGGTCCCCCGGGCCAGGGCATCCATGTCCCCCAGGTCCAGGTCCAGCCGGGCGGCCATTTCTTCCAGAAACGCGCCCGTACCGGCGGCGCATTTGCGGTTCATTTTGAACCCCAGGCGCCGGCCGTCGTCGTCCAGCCTGATGATCTTGTTGTCCTGGCCGCCAATGTCGATGATGGTGATGGCGGTTCGGAAATGAAAATAGCAGCCGCGAGCGTGGCAGCCGATTTCGGTTTTTTGGTCAGTGGCAAAGGCCACGTTCCTTCGCCCGTACCCCGTGGCCACGGTCCGGACAATCCGGGACCGTGACAGACCGGCGTCTTTCAGCGCCTGGTTCAACAGCGCCTCGGCCTTGGCCGAAAAATCCGTGCCCGATTTGGCCACGGCGTGGGCCAGCAAGTTCCCCCGG
>JAGVGV010000168.1 GCA_020056895.1 Deltaproteobacteria bacterium | reverse complement strand
TAGACCACCGGACATACGATTCCGTATCCGGCGGCTGAATAGTCTTACCTCCGACAACGCCGCCCGGGGGCGAAAGCGGGCGCTTGGGGATGGGTTCTACACCAGCATCCCCTTCTTTTTCATCTTCTCCACCAGAGTGGTCCGGTTCAGATTCAGGAGCTTGGCGGCCTGGTTTTTCACGCCGCCGGCCAATTCCAGAGCCTGTTCGATAAGCTGGTTTTCGAAATCCTCGACCATCTGGTTGAAGTCCACTCCGTCTTCGGTAACCCTGGGAACGGCCCCGGACGGCGTGGGGGGTTTGGCTTCGCTGATGCGGCCGGGAAGGTCCTCCATGGTCAGGATGTCGCCATCGGCCAGAATGACCATGCGTTCGATGATGTTTTCCAGTTCGCGGATGTTGCCGGGCCAGGCGTAATGCACCATTTTTTCCATGGCGTCCGGATCGATGCCCTGAACGCCGCCGCCCTTGGTTTCCTTGAACCGTTTCAGGAAATGGCCCACCAGGAGCGGGATATCGGTCCGGCGCTCCCTCAAGGGGGGGACCGTCACGGGGATGACGTTCAGACGGTAGAACAGGTCTTCGCGGAACCGGCCTTCCTGAACGGCATGTCTCAGGTTCTTGTTGGTGGCGGTAATCACCCGAATGTCCACGCTCAGGGTTTTGGCCCCGCCGATCCTTTCGAACTTGTGTTCCTGGAGCACCCGGAGGAGCTTAACCTGGAGCTTGGGGCTCATGTCCGCGATTTCATCAAGAAAAATGGTGCCTCCATCGGCCAGTTCAAACCGGCCCACCCGGGTTCGGATGGCGCTGGTAAAAGCCCCTTTTTCGTGGCCGAAGAGTTCGCTTTCCAATAGTTCTTCGGGAATGGCGCCGCAATTGACCGGAATCAGCGGTTTGTGGCAGCGGGGGCTCCGGTGGTGAATGGCCCGGGCAATCAGTTCCTTGCCGGTGCCGGATTCGCCGTAAATCATCACCGTGCTGTCGCTGGCCGCCACCTTGTCCACCAATCGGAACACATCCCGTATGGCCTTGCTTTCGCCGATAATGTGGCCGTACACGCTTCGGCCGGCTTCCGGGTCGCAGGCTTCGGCCCGCCGGCCGCCCAACAGGCGGTCCAGACAATCGCCCAATTCCCTGAGGTCCAATGGGTCGGCCAAAACGTCGAAGGCGCCCGCCCGCATGGCGGCCATGGCCTCGCGAAGGGAGTCCTGCCGGGAAACAAGCACCACCCGGGCGGTTCGATCCTGAGCCAAAGCCAATTCCATCAGTTCCAGGCCGCCGGCCAGGGGCAATTCCATTTCGGCCAGAACAATGGCCGGAGGCTCCCGCTGAATCAGGTCGCGGGCGGTGGCTCCGTTGTTGGTCATGGTGGCGCCAACGCCGCGCGAAATCAGCGCCGTTTCCACCATTTTGGCCGTTTCGGGCCGACTTATGGCCACCAGCACGGTTTTGGTCATCGGTTGGTTCACGCTTCCGATCCTGGATTCATCCGGCCCGGGCCGGGCCCAGTGGTATTCTTGGGCCTCGCCGTGTCCAATAGGAATAATGATATAATTTTGACGCTTTTTAGGCAAGAGGTCGATTCGTTCGGCGAGGATGCGGTTTGGCCGGGGAGGTCAGCTGATGATGTTCGTCAGCCGATAAGGTCCAAATGGGCGCCTTTGGTGTCTTCCATGATCTGGAGACTTCGTGCGTTGGCCTGGTACAACCGGAGGGTGGACACTTGGCTGGTGATTTCGCGGGCGGGGTCCACGTTGGACAAAACCACGTCGGCGCCTCCCTGGGGAAGCCCCAGAGGTTCGGTTTGGACCGGGCCGGGAGTAGTATCGCGGGAGACCACGGCCGCCACGCCGCCACCGGTTTTTTCCACCATATCGACCCGCCGGGCCTGGTACCCGGGAGTCTGGGCGTTGGCCGTATTGGCGGCGGACGCGGCCATGCGGGTGGCCAACGCTCCCAACGCGGAAAGCGGCGCGGATTCCATCATCCGGGATTCTCCTTTCCCCACCCGCGGCCCCAGGTGGGCCAAGCTTCGCCATTTTTCTTATCGGCCGGTTGGCTGGAAAACTTTAAAACTTTTTTACACAACCGCGAAATTCGGGTTCACGCCGGCGGAACGTGTTTCTTAACCACGGAACCCGGGGAATCCAGATCCGAGGGTTTGCCCAGGGTGAAGCTGAAGGTGGCGCCCCGGCCCGGGCCATCGGACTGCGCCCAGATGCGCCCGCCATGGGTTTCAATGACCCGTTTGACCAGGGCCAACCCCACCCCGGTGCCTTCGATCCGGGGATTGAGCCGTTCGAACAGGATAAACACCCGGTCCAGGTACCGGGGTTCGATCCCCGAACCATTGTCCCGTACAAAATAGATGATCCGACCCCCTTCCCGCCGATGGCCGATCTCGATGAGGGGGTCCTCCTGATTGTCCATGAATTTGGCGGCATTGTCGATCAGGTTGGCCAGGGCTTCCACCATCCGGGGCCGGTCCACCACCACGTCGGGCAGAGTGGGTTCCACCAGCAGCCGGATGGGCTTTTGCATCAGCCGGCCCGATACCCGCTCCACCGCGTCCAGAACCAACCGCCCCATGGAGACTCGTTCCGGAGGCGTAACCACCCGACCCACCCGGGATAGCTGGAGCAATTCATCGAGCAGACGGCCCATATGGTTCGCGGCCTCGCCCATCCGGTTCAAATCCACGGCCAGCCGGTCGGTCCGCCCGATCTCCAAATCCTTGAGCACCACCCCCAGGAACCCCTTGATGGTGATGACCGGGCTTTTCAGGTCATGGGAAACGGTGTAGGCGAACCGTTCCAGTTCTTCGTTCTGGACCTCGAGCCGGTGGATCAGCCGTTCCCGCTCATCCTGGGCGTTCACCCGGTCGGTGATGTCCCGGATATGTTCCACCACGCCCATGGCCCGGCCTTCGGAATCCAATATAGGATAGGAAAACAATTCCAGCCACCCGGTGGATAATCCTCCTTTGGTCCGAGGGATCACCGTGGATTGCCGTTCCCGGGTTTCAAGGGCTTTCAGGCTGGGGCAATTGGCGCAGGGTTTTTCCAGGCCATGGTACACCTGGTGGCAAAGGCGGCCCACCAAAGGACTGGCTTGGGGATACCATTTTTCCATCACGGCGTTGACCTGGATGATGCGAAGCTGGTCATCGGTGACGGACAGGCCATCCATGACCGCGTCCAGAACGGACCGAAGCGACGTTTCGCTCCGCCTCAGCCGTTCTTCGGCTCGCCGGAATTCGGAAATATCCCGGAAAACCATGACCACGCCCTGAACGGCCCCGTCTTCGCCCT
>JAGVGV010000001.1 GCA_020056895.1 Deltaproteobacteria bacterium | reverse complement strand
TCTGCCACGGCTGAGTTGGACATTTTGGATCGTTTCGACGATACCCCGGAAAAAAAAGCCGCTCGCCATGGTTCCCGGCGAGAGATAGCCGACGCCACCCTCGAATTGGACGTTATCTTCGGTCCACCCACCGCGGGTTCCGGCGCCTTTTCAGGAGCTCTGGCCGTGACTGACGCCCGCATCCTGGCTTTCCCAGTCCGCTCGCTAAAAGGGGTTTTTGCCTGGGTCACCTGCCCAGCGGTGTTGGATCGCCTAAGCCGAGACCTGAGGCTGATCAACCGGCCAGCCCCGCCTGGCTTGCCTAAGACCCCGGGCCGCGAGCAGATGCTTTGCAGCCAGAACAGCCCGCTTTTGGTGGAAGGCCAGAACGCGGTGTTGGAGGAATTCGAATTCAAACAAGCAGGCGAATTGGCTGGACTCGGCGAATGGATCGCCTTCCACACAGTTCCCAAGGAGGACACGGCCACCCGAAATAGACTGATCAGCCACTTGGCCGTTTTGCATGACGGCGACTTCACCCACTTTGTCCGTCATGCCACTGAGGTGACTGCCCGCATAGGCCTGGATTACGAGACAAAGACTGTCAAAAAAGGGACGCTTTTTTACCAGGAATTTTTGCCGCCCGAAACCCTGTTCTATTCGTTGATTATGGCCCATGACAGCCGTGTGCCTCAATTGGCCCGGACTGGCCAAGAGATTCTGGCGGAGTTTAAAAAGCGAGTTCCACCCATTCTTCAAATCGGCGGGGACGAGACCATCGGCAAGGGCTTATGCGCCATCCGCCTGATTGATGGCCAGGAGGTGGCTAAATGAAGCCGACCGGTGACATTTCGAGCCAGACCTTGGACCAGCGCCGAGCTGGACACGCCTGGACGGCCATAGGCAAGGTCAAGACCTGGACTTCCGATCAGCATAAAAAAGACTATGCCGGCATGGCCAAAAAAATGCCGGTTCGTATCATGGCGGCTGGATTAGGCCCCGCCCTTGCCTTTGTCCTGGCCAAGGCCGGGGATGGCCGGGACAAACAGCATATCAAGCAACTCCATGATGACCTGACCGACTGGGTCATCCAAGGTCGCAAAATCAAGGCGACCGTTCCCAAAAGCCTTCTGGAAAGCGTTATTAAGGGGACTTCTGACTTTCTCCGTCAGGCTACCGATGAGGCCTTGGTTTACATGCAATGGCTTAACCGGTTCGCCGAGGCTGAAGGTTTGAGCAGCCAGGAGGATTAAGCATGGCCACGGCTATTTGTTTGCCTGATGATACAGTGAAACTGATCAAAAAAGTAGGGTTTGTTGATCGTCACCCCGGGTTGCAGTTGGACAAGTATCTGTGTGTTCCTGAGAGGCAAGAGGAACAAAAAGAAACCCTCCAACCAGTCTGCCAAGCCAAGGGAGACAATGGCCTGTTAATGCATCTTTCGGGGCGGCGTCAGGCATATCTTTCTGAATTGAGAGCCAATGTCTGGACCGGCCGGACCACTGGCCCCCTGACTCTTCATTTGGCCCGGGCCTCCGCTATGGAGAACGCCGGGCTCTGTCTGCATCCCATCTATGGTTTCGCGTATCTGCCTGGTAGTGGGCTCAAAGGAATGGCCCGGGCATTTGCCGAGAAAGTTTGGCTCCCTGCTCAGCCCGACCGGCTGGATGCTTGGCGCCGAATCGAAGACGTCTTCGGCTGGGCCCCCAACCCAGACCGCAAGAAACAGATCAAGAATCCGAATCACCCGGCAGAAACCCGCTGGCCAAGCAATGATCGTGAATCCCCTGCCGTGGAAGACTGCGCCGGTTCTATTGTCTTCCATGACTCCTGGCCCGAAAATTGGCCTCAGCTCCTCATTGACATCGTCAACAATCATCATGCCCGGTATTACCAGGGAAACGAAGCCCCTGGCGACTGGGAGAGCCCGATCATGGTCTCTTTTTTAGCCGTGCCCCCGAACACCAAGTTCAACTTTGCCCTGTCCAAACGGCGATACGACGTACCGGATTGGCTCCTCCAACTGGCGCGCGATTGGCTCGCTGGCGCCCTGACTCACTTGGGGGCCGGGGCCAAAACCGCGGCCGGATACGGCGCGTTTGAACTTGTTGACGAGGAAAAACCAAGACTCCCCCAATCCGACCGAATCGCCGCCCACGAAATTATTATCGAACTAGTCACACCAGCTTTTCTGGCTGGGGCTAGTCAGAATCGTGATGATTGCGATTTACGCTCCGCTACCCTTCGCGGACTCTTGCGCTGGTGGTGGCGAACCATGCACTCCAGCTTCGTTAACAATGATGTCTTACGTGGATTGGAAGCCGCCGTGTGGGGTGATACCAAGCAGGGAGGCGCCGTTCGGCTGACTGTGGAAGCGGCTCCTTCGAATGCCCCGATCTTATACGATGTTAAAGACGGCTTCAGGATGAAACCGGAATTCAAAAATAGCCACAACCTCCAAGAACCCAGTCGCGGTTCCATACCTGGGGTATTCTATCAATCATACGGTATGGCGGATGGGGGCCGAAAGCGCTGGTATTTGCCTGAAGGCACCCGTTGGAAGGTCAGCCTCACGGCAAGGCCTTCGAAATACCTGGACCAGCAAAGCCTTTCGGCCGACATTGTGCTGCGTCAAGCCTTATCCGCGCTGTGGCTCTTGGCCCAAATGGGCGGTGTGGGCTCCAAGGGCCGAAAAGGTTTCGGTTCAGTGGACTTAGTCGATGAACCGACTTCATGTGACCTGCGATTGGAAGAAAAAACTTTGGAATGGTGCCAGGAAGAGGCCCGCCGTTTCCGCGAGGCCTGCGGCTTGACCGCGAGCCTCGAAAGGATTGCCGATTCATCAGCGCTGGAGAAACGGATGGACCTTGAACTTCTCACGCCTTGGTCGAACTCGTGGTTCGTGTTGCACCAAATCGGTTTCGCGGCCCAATCCTTTGCCCAAAAATACAAACACAAGGAGGAAAAAAGAGCTCTGGGACTCCCACGAAAAATTCACGGTCCACGCAATGAGCCAATGAATACTCAGACACTCGGAAAACACCAGAGACCGCAAAATCTCCGTGTTCCGAAGGGCGACCGCTTCGCCTCTCCAGTCCACTATCACTTGGCCCAGGCCGCCGATGGACGGATTATCATCCGGGTCACCGCCTTTCCCAGCAAGCATCTCCCGAACCAGACCGAAAGCGAGAGAATGCTGAAAGAACTCCTGGCGCATCTTAAGACCGAGTTGGAAAAAAATTTCAAGAATTTCCCTGGCGGGACTGCATCATCCAGCCGCCCCCCCGCCGGTCCAAGAGGAACTGTTCCTTCACAGGCCTTCAGAGACCAAGGGGTTCGTGGTTTGCCCGATTCAGGCCAGATCGTGCAAGCGGAACTCTTGGATGAGAAAACTAAAAAAGGCGGATGGAAGGCTCGCCATCCATCCAGCGGCTTGAGCGGTCCAATCAGCAACACCAATGATGTACCTTCTGAAAAAACGGCAGGTGATTCGGTTAAGCTCGTTGTCGCCTCGGCAAACAACAAAGAGATCAGTTTCCGCTGGCCCACTGAGAAGGAGCTAAATAAGCCAGTCCAGCCCAAAGGGAAGCCTTCCCCCTTCCCCCCCCGGAAAGGACGCTGAAGATGGGATCCCATCGCATATTGATCTGCACCGTGGGCACCAGCTTATTCAAGCCCAACCTGGAAAAACTTTGCCAGGGCCAGGTCGAAGAAGCCCGGCGGCCGTTGGTCAATGCCTACCAGGCCGGCGATTGGCCGGCTCTGGCTCGCGAACTTCAAACTCTTCCGGCCGAAGACCCCCTTTGCGGCGCGGAAATCAATTCCATTGCCAGCTTGGTCGAAAAGGAACATGTCCCGCCAGATTGCGGGTTGTTCTTCCTGCATTCCGATACCCAGGACGGCCGGTCGATCGCCGAAGTCCTCAAGGAATACCATTTGGCCCGAGGTCATACTCCAGTCAAAACCGTCGGCGTGGCGGACCTCCAGGACGCGGACGCCAAACGCTTCCGAACCAAAGGCCTTAGGGAATTGGCACGGCAAATCTGCGCGGTTATCCGCGGATACACTTCGGATTATTGCGCCATCAACGCCACCGGCGGGTACAAGGCCCAGATCGCCGTCGCCGTCCTTCTGGGGCAGGCGATCGGAGTGCCGGTCTACTACAAGCACGAACGGTTCCCCGAAATCATTTCCTTTCCCCCCATGCCCGTGGCTCTCGATTACGAATTATGGATGAACGCCAGCGGCCTTTTGTTCAATCTGGATCAAACCCCCGATCCGGTTCCCGCCGAGACGTACCAGGAAGATTGGAACGAAAAATACGAAAGCCTGATCGAGCGCGTGGAGATCGACGGCCGCGAATACATCGCTCTTTCACCTACCGGGCAGATATTTCATGAATCCTTCAAGGAACGCTTCCGAACATCGTGGGATGAAGTCACGCCGCCGCCAGTCCCCAGCCATAAAAAGCGTCCGCCTCGACTGGAAAAAGCGGGTTGGCCGGGCGAGCATCCCGAGGTGGAACGGTTCATGCGGTCGGTAACGGAAGAAATCCTGCAAGTCGGTCATTGTTTCACCTTTTACTATAATCCCGACCTTCATTCCCCCAATCGCTTCCGCCTTGGGTCTGAAGGGATCGATGGCATTTTTTCCAATGGCTCCTACACCGTGAAATTTCGAGTCGAAACATCCGCCAAGACGATAGGCCAACATAACGCCGTGGTCGCCCTGCTCAATGATTGGCTGGATAAACGGACCGGCCGGTAATCGTTCAATCTGGATGAACCAGGAAAAAATTATGAAAAAAGCCTTGATCCTGACCGTTGGCACCGGCACGCGCCCGGATACCAACATCGTCAATCCTTTAAAAAAAACTATCCTCGACAGCAACCCGGACTTCACCGTTCTTACGGCCTCCTTGGACAGCCAGGTCCATGCCCAGACGATCATGGATGAACTTAAACTATGCCAGGATCAGGCCCGAATCGTTATCGTACCCAACCCCGATAAAATCCACGATGTTTTCAAGGCCATCAACGCCCAATTCAGGGGATTGTACCGCATGGGGTTCGAGTGCCACCAGATCGCCGTGGATTATACCAGCGGCACCAAGGCCATGACCGGCGGCTTGGTCCTTTCCGCCGTGGCCAACGGTTGTGAAACCCTCAAATACATTACGGGCCAAAGACGGAATGGGGTAGTGATGGATGGAACCGAGGAGTTTTTGAGTCTCTCATCTTCCTCCATCCTGGCTCACTACGAAATCCAGATCGGCCGGCGGTTCATTTTGTCTTATCGATTCGATGCGGCCCAGGATGTCCTGAATCGGGTCAATTCCGCCCTCTTGGATGAGTACGACGCCAAAGTAGCCGAGAATCTCATGATCGCGGCAGGCGCTTTCAAATATTGGGATACCTTCGATCATGCCCGTTTTACGGGTGAGTATCCCAAAATATCTTTTGAATTTCGTGAACTCGCCGAATTCAGGGTCGGCGACCGAACCCTGGAAGCCTTGAGAGTCCTGTTGCGCGCCCAAAAAAGCGGCTCGATCGTCGAAGACACGCTGGCCGATATGTACAACAATGCGTACCGGCGGTTCCAGGAAGGCAAGTTCGACGATGCCATGGCTCGCCTATACCGCTTGACGGAAATGATGGGGCAGTGGGCCATGGCCAAACTTGGCCTAAGGAGCGACGATTTGGACATCGAGAAAGTGCCTGACGCCTTGCGTGAAGATTACGCCCGCTTCCGTGAACCAAGCGATGGCAAAGTGAAAATCGGTTTAGCCCGTGGCTATCAGCTTCTGGCCGCATT
>JAGVGV010000342.1 GCA_020056895.1 Deltaproteobacteria bacterium | reverse complement strand
GGGCTTTTTTTCGGGCTTGGGAACGACAATCGACGGTTCGGGCTTGGTGGGGATGGGGATGGGTTCGACTTCCGGTTCCTTTTCCGGAGTTTCGTCGAAGGACATGTCGTCAATGTCGAGTTCGACCTTTTTGGGCAGGGGTTTCCCGCCTTCGATCTGGGCGCCTTCCAACCCCTCGACATCGGAAACGCTTAAATCCTCGAGGAGCGCTTCGTCCTCGAGCATGGTATTGGGTTTTCCCTTTTTCTGAGCCATGGGGGCCCCCTTTTCAGGCCCGGGCTTCCGTGAAGTATCTCCGGAGCCTGTTTTTCAGCCGGATCAGGGCCTTGGTGTGGAGCTGACTGATGCGGGATTCGGTGTAGCCCAGAACCTGGCCGATTTCTTTCATGGTCAGTTCGTCGTAATAGTACATGGCGACCACCAGCCGTTCCTTTTCCGGCAGGTCGCCAATGGCTTCAGCCACCACTTTTTTCGATTCGGTGAGCCCTAGGGAGGCCAAGGCGTCGGGTCGGCTTTCATCGGCCAGAAGGTCCAGAAGGTCGGGCCGCGATTGACCCTGGGCGGCGTTGTGGAATACGTCGATATCCACCAGGGATACGCTTTTTACTTCGTCCAGGAGCTTCATGAAATCTTCGAGCGCCAGGTTCATGGACGCAGCCACTTCCTCGTCCGCGGCCGGCCGGCCCAGTTCGGCCTCCAGGTTTTGGTACGCCTTTTCCACCTGAGTGGATTTACGGCGGATGCCTCGGGGCACCCAGTCCATGGCCCTCAGTTCGTCCAGCATGGCCCCCTTTACTCGGAATTCCGCGTAGGTTTTGAACAGGATGTTCCGGTTGGGGTCGAATTTGTCCACCGCGTCGATCAGGCCCAGAATACCGGCGGAAATCAGATCGTCCTTGGCCACGTGCGCGGGCAGACGCGAAGCCAGCCGGTCGGCCACGTACTTGATGAGCGGCGAATACTTTTCGATGTATTCGCTCCGCTGAGCCGGCGTCAGGCGGCCCCAGCCCGCCGGTCCCGAGGTTCCGGACGCCATTCCGGCGCCGTAACCGTTTTTAGGCCCGCCGTTGTTCATGTTCGATCTTCAGAACCCTTTTGAGGAAAAACATCAGGTTGCCGTCCACTCGAGGGCCCTCTTTCGGCCGCGAGATCAGGTTGGCCAACTCCTGGAACTTGCGGCTGACGTCTGATTCGGGAAACGCCAGGACCACGGGTTTTTGCATGCGGACCGACTGGAGCAGCCGTTCATCGCGGGGGATGAAGCCCAGGTAATCGAAGGCCACGGACCCCAGGTGCTTGTCCGCCACCGATGTCAGCAACGTGAATACATTTTTGGCTTCCTTGGGGCCGGCCACCATGTTGATAAGGATTCCGAAACGCTTTTGCCCGAATCGGGTGACCATGACCTTGATAAGGGCATACGCGTCGGTGATGGACGTGGGTTCGGGGGTGACCACCACGATGCGTTCCTGAGCGGCCAGGTTAAAATACATCACGTTGTCGCTGATTCCGGCGCTGGTGTCGATCAGCAGAAAGTCCAGGTCGTCGTCGAAATCGTCCAGTTCGGTCAGAAGCCTCATTTTCTGGGCTTCCCCCAGGCGGGATAGTTCCTGTACTCCGGAACTGGCCGGCATCACCCGAACCCCTTCGGGACCGTTCACCAGGATTTCGGCCAGGGTTTTTTCCCCGGTCAGCAAATGGTGGATGTTGTAATCGGGCTTGAGGCCCAGGATGACGTCGATGTTGGCCAGTCCCAGGTCGGCATCCCAGATCAGGACTTTATACCCGGCCCGTCCCAGGGTGACGGCCAGATTGGCCACGATGTTCGTCTTGCCCACGCCGCCCTTGCCGCTGGTAACGGAAAGAACCCGAACCGGTCGGGCGGCTTTTGGGGAGCGGGGGCGGGTTTGCGACGGGGGGTGTTCCACCATGACGCCTTCCTTCGTTTCAGGCTTTGTCAGCCGACCGGATCGAAGCCACAACCAGTTCGGCCAGACGGCCGGCGGTGGCCGGGACCAGATCGTCCGGAACCTTCTGGCCGTTGGTCAGGAAGGATACCGGTTTTTTAAATTTTATCAAATTGTTCATCACATTGCCGTACGCCAGGGTTTCATCGATCTTGCTGATGACCAGGCTGAGGAACGAATACGATTCATGCCGCCGGATTACCTGGGAAAGGTCCCGGTCCTTGGTAGTGGCCGAAAGAACCAGCAATACCGACAAATCCGGGATGGCGCCCAGCAGGTCTTCGAGTTCCCGGGCGTCTTCCGGGCGGGCCGAGGCCCGGCCCGATGTGTCGATCAGCACCAAATCCATGGTTTCAAACAGTTCCAGGGCTCCGGTAAGCTGCTCGCGGTCCTGAGCCACTCGGCACGGCAGGCCCATGATGCGGGCATAGGCCCGGATCTGTTCCGAAGCGCCCAAGCGAAAGGTATCCAGGCTGATCAATCCCACCCGTCGGCCCAGACCGCTGGCCCAATGGGCGGCCAGCTTGGCCGTGGTGGTGGTTTTGCCCACGCCCGAAGGCCCCACCACGGCCACGAACCGTGGACCGGTCAGCAGGTCTTCAGACCGGGGGGCCAAGGGCGACCCCACCCGGATCAGCCGAGCCAGGCTGCTTTCCAAAATCCGGTATGGATCGGAGCGGCCGTTCGGTTCGGCGGCCACCCGTTCCACCAGGGCCCGAGCCAGGGATGGGTCCAGTTCGGCGTTGACCAGATCACGGTACAGCCGGACCATTTCGGGCCGATCCCTCAAACGCTGGGAAAGGCTGGTCCGGTGCGTGAGATCCAGAAGCAGTTCCTTGATCTCGGCCAAGCCCCCTTCCAGGCCTTTCAGGCTGGAACCGGAGCCATCCATCAGATCGGTCCTCGAAGGG